>CALYVE010000046.1 GCA_945492935.1 uncultured Lachnospiraceae bacterium | reverse complement strand
GCGTGATATCCGTGTGAAAAAGGTTACTATTTTCCCACTGGAAGTTATTGTACGTAACATCACAACAGGTTCTTTCTGTAAGAGACTCGGTGCTCCGGAAGGTATCGTATTGGATGAACCGATTTTTGAAATTTCATACAAGAATGATGATTACGGTGATCCATTGATCAATGAGGATCATGCGGTAGCATTAAAGCTAATCACAAGAGATGAGTATGCTTACGTTAAGTCTACAACATTAAAGATTAATGAGTTATTAAAGCAGTTCTTCTTGAAGTTTAACTTGAAGTTAGTTGACTTCAAGATTGAGTTCGGAAAGACAGATGACGGAGAGATTCTTCTTGCAGATGAGATTTCACCGGATTCATGCCGTTTATGGGATGTTGATACAAACCAGAAGTATGACAAGGATGTATTCAGACAGGATATTGGTGACCTTATTGAGACTTATAAAGCAGTACTTGCACGAATGCAGGCAAAATAGACGTTTATTGTAGCGTTTTTTCTGTTTTCTATTTATTTAACGATATGGTATACTCTTATCAACAGATGACAACCACGAAGGTTACATATAACAAGGAGGTACTACAAAATTATGGGTATTTTAACAAGATTTAAAGACATCATGGCAGCAAATATTAATGCATTGCTTGACAAATGCGAAGATCCTGAGAAGATGATCGACCAGACAATGCGTAATCTTACGAAGGATCTTGGTGAGGTTAAGAAGGAAACAGCTGCTGTTATGGCTGACGAGCAAAGATGCAAGAGAGAGTTGGAGGAGTGCAATAAGGAAATCGCTAAGATGCAGACTTATGCAGAGAAGGCTCTTTTAGCAGGTAATGAAGCAGATGCGATGAAGTTCTTAGAGCAGAAGAATACACTTACTGCGAAGCAGACCAGCTTGCAGCAGACATATGATGTTGCAGCTGCAAATGCTCTTAAGATGAGACAGATGCATGACAAGTTAGTTAAGGATATTAACGAGCTTGATTCCAGAAGAGACGCAATCAAGGCTAAGATGAAGGTTGCTAAGACACAGCAGAAGCTCAATAAGATGACTTCTACAATGTCAGATTCAGCAAGCAGCATCGGCGCTTTCGAGCGTATGGAAGCGAAAGCAAATGCTATGTTAGATCAGGCAAATGCTATGACAGAACTTAATCTTTCAACAGAGGAGAGCACCGTTGATTCTTTAGCAGCGAAGTACGACGCAGCTCCGGATGCAGCCGTTAAGGACGAATTAGAAGCCCTTAAGGCAAAGATGGGACTTCAGTAATCCGTGTTAGGATTAAATGATAAGCAAGCAGAGGCCTGTTACAAAGTTGACGGGCCTCTGCTTATTCTTGCGGGGGCGGGTTCTGGTAAGACTCGCGTTTTAACCCACAGAATCGCATATCTCATCAATGAGAAGAATGTCAATCCTTACAATATTTTAGCGATTACATTCACAAACAAAGCTGCAAAAGAGATGAGAGAGCGTGTCGATAATATCGTTGGTTTTGGTGCTGAAAGTGTTTGGGTAAGTACGTTCCATTCCATGTGTGTTCGTATTTTACGCAAGCATATTGACAAGATTGGTGGAACAAGTGATTTTACCATTTATGATACGGATGAGCAAAAGATTGTCGTTCGCGAGGTTATGAAATATCTTTCGATTGATCCGAAGCTTTATCCGGAACGAATGGTTCTTGCAGCCATTTCCAAGGCAAAAGAGGAATATAAAACGCCGGATGACTACGAGAAAGACAATGCAACAAGTTTTCGTGGTCAACAGATCGCAAGTATTTATCGTGAATATCAAAAAAGATTAAAGAGCAATAATGCGTTAGATTTTGATGATCTGATTTTCCAGACCATTTTTTTATTTGAGACAAATCCGGATGCCCTTGCGGAATATCAGGAGCGCTTCAAATATATTATGGTTGACGAGTATCAGGATACGAACTATACACAGTTTGTTTTAGTTAAAAAATTGGCAGAGAAATATCGTAATCTTTGTGTTGTTGGTGACGATGACCAGAGTATTTACAAATTCAGAGGTGCCGATATTTCAAATATTTTAAATTTTGAGGAGATTTACCCGGAAGCAACAGTCATTAAGCTTGAGCAGAATTACCGTTCAACCGGACATATCCTAAAGGCTGCAAATGGTGTGATTGCCAATAACGAAGGTCGTAAGGATAAAACACTTTGGACGAGCAAGGAAGATGGAGAGAAGGTTGTTTTTACAAGATATGAGTCTGAGCATGCTGAGGCAATGGGTATTGTATCAAAGATTAAGACACTTAAGAATCAGGGAACGTCGCTTGGCGATATTGCAATATTATATCGTACTAATGCACAGTCCCGCGTATTAGAAGAAAAACTGATTTACGAAAATCTGCCATACAAGGTATATGGTGGTCAGAATTTCTATGCCCGTAAGGAAATCAAAGATATTGTCTGTTATTTGAAGTCAATCGCGAATCCGGCGGATGATCAGTCTGTGAAGCGTATCATTAATGTACCAAAACGTGGCATTGGTGCAACATCAATTGATAAAATAAGCGATTTTGCAATTGAAAACGGATTGGATTTTTACGATGTGTTGCTTGATGTAGAAGAAGTACCGGGGATGTCCCGCGCGGTTGAAAAAATCCATGGATTTACAAAGCAGATGGAGCATTTCAAGGAAATGCTGAATGAACAGGCATATATTAGCGAAGTATTTGATGCAATTTTGGACGATACAGGCTATAGGCAGGAGCTATTTAATGAAGGAACAGATGAGGCGAAAGCCCGTATTGAGAATCTTGAAGAATTGAAAAACAAGATTGTCAAGTATGAAGAGGATGCCGAGTATCCGAATTTAACAGAGTTGTTAGAGGAGATAGCGCTTGTAGCGGATGTAGATGAGGTGGATGATGAGACCGGTGAGGAAACACAGAAGGTAACACTCATGACATTACATAGTGCAAAAGGACTTGAATTCCCGTATGTATTTATTGGCGGAATGGAGGAGCGCTTGTTCCCAAGCGGGCTTTCCCTTGATTCAGACGATCCGGATGCACTTGAAGAGGAACGAAGACTTTGTTATGTAGGTATTACACGTGCAATGCAAAAATTATATCTTTCTTCTGCAGACCGTCGTATGGTTCACGGAAATACAAATTACTGCGAAATTTCCAGATTCATAAAGGAGATTCCGGCAGAGCATCTTGAAAGAGATGATCAGGTAAAACAAACAGGATTCAACAGCTTAGGGGGTGTTCATATGCCACAGAAGAATATCACCAATGTAGGTTATGGTCGACCGAAGATTCTTTCAAATGACTATGCAAAGAATAATCCATATACGAAGGCGTCCGGTAATCCGTCTGCAAATCCGGGCTTTGGTAAGGCATTTCCTATGGGAGATGCTGCTGCATCGTCAAATGATTGCTACGAGGTTGGTGACACTGTGAAGCACCTGAAATTTGGCAAAGGTGTTGTAACCTCCATTGTTCCGGCCGGCAGTGATAAAGAGATTACAGTTGATTTCGAGCGCGTTGGTGAAAAGCGCATGTTTGCGTCTCTTGTTAAGATGAAAAAACTGTAAAAAAAGCATCTACACGGTTGAATAATATAGGAAAAAGGTGTATAATTTAATCGGTTGTGCGCGCAATTGGCGGAAAGTTGCAGGCGTTGCATAAAAAATAAATAACAAAGGAAGTATAAGAAAATGGGAGAGAATCAAAAGAAAACCGGTGGATGACGCTCAAATAAGTGGGTGCGTGCAGCAATTCCCGGATTGTTACTTCATTGTTCCATCGGTACAGTATACTGTTGGTCATATGTAAGTACAGGTATTGCAAATCAGATTGGATATGAAGTAAAGACTGTAAACTGGGCATTCAGTTTAGCAATCTTTTTCCTTGGTATGTCAGCAGCATTCCTTGGAAGTGTAGTAGAGAAGGATATTCATAAGTCGTCTCTTATTGCTACAATTTGTTTCTCATTAGGTATGATTGGTACTGGTTTCTTCGTAAAGTATGGTACAAATCAGTTTGATGGAGGTGCCGGCAGTAAGAGTCCGCTTGCCCTTATTGGTATCTTCGTATATTATGGTTTCATTATGGGTGTTGGTCTTGGTACAGGTTATCTTTCACCGGTTAAGACACTTATGTTGTGGTTTGAAGACCGTAAAGGTCTTGCTACAGGTCTTGCGGTTGCCGGTTTCGGAGCTCCAAAGGCAATCGGTGCGCCGATTATGGAAGCAATGCAGAAGCATATGGATATCGACAAGATGTCTATATCCTTGGTGCAGTTTATTTTGTAATGATGTTTATAGGACATTTATTACTCAAGAAGCCGGAGGGATGGCATGAGCCATCGGGCGAAGAGAAGAAGCCTACGATTATGGAAGTTCTTAAGACAAAGCCTATCACAAACTACATTGGTATCTGGCTTATGTTCTTTATCAATATTACTTGTGGTCTTGCAATTATCTCTTACGAGAAGCAGTTATTCATTACAGTAGGATTTATTTCAATCGCAGGTACACTTGGTGCTATTTCGGCTGTATTTAATGCCGGCGGACGTTTGGGTTTCTCCGCTTGGGCTGATACTATGAAGGATAGAAATACTGTTTACAAGATGATTTTCATACTTTCTATCGCATTTACAGCAATCGTTCTTGTTACAAATGGTATTGTGAATGCAGAAGACAGTAAGCTTCTTGCTATTATTGTAGTAGCACTTATCATGGTCGTGAATGCCGGATATGGCGGTGGTTTCTCAAATGTACCAACACTTCTTTCAGACCACTATGGTATGGGTAGTATTTCCACTATTCACGGTATTACACTTTCAGCATGGGGCTTTGCCGGTATCGCCGGTCCACAGCTTGCAGCATTTATTATCAAGAACTTTGGCGGCGACGAGAAAATTATTGACTACCATGGAAAGTCAATGGTAATTAATACACAGGGTATGCAGAATATTCTCTACGCTACATTAGCTCTTTACATCCTTTCACTTGTTATCTGTCTTGTATTTGTTCGTCCGACAGATAAGGCACTTGAGGCTAAGGCTGCAAAGAAGGCTGCAAAAGAGGCAAACTAGAATCGATATTCTGTATATTCAAAGAAAGTTTTATTAGGTATGGAAATTGCAAGAAAAAGATGTTATAATCTTTTCTAGGCAAGCATCGAGCAAAAAGCTTGATTTATGCGATATAAAATTTTGGGAGGTAACAGATATGAAAAAAATTGATGAAGTAGCAGTTGTTAAGGAAGATGAATGCGTAGAAGAAGCTAAAAATGCCTTCTTATCCATCGCATTAATCGTTGGTATTATTACAATTATCGTTGGTATCTGCGTAGCAGTATATAAGTATCTTACACCGGATTATTTAGATGATTTCGATGATTTCGATGATGATTTTGATGACAGCTTCTTTGATGAAGAAGATCCTGTAGAGGATGCTGAGTAACAACTGTATTGCAGCATAATAAAAAAGCGCGCCTGTCTGCGATGAACCTTTCGGTTGATGCATAGGGTGCGCTTCTTTTATATCATACGATAAGGAATGAGGCGAAAGGAGCATCCTATGGAAAAACAATTTGCATCCGTAGCGATGAGTGAAAAACATAAGAATTGGGAGCGTATAACGCAACGTGAAAATGAATTATATAGTCGTTTGGATGACATACGCAGTCCTTTTGCAAGAGATTATACCCGTATTTTGCATAGTCTGGCATATCGACGATTGAAACACAAAACGCAGGTGTTTTATAATGCGGCAGGGAATGATCACATTTGTACACGTATGGAACATGTACTTCATGTTGAGTCGGTGAGTAATACGATAGCAAGACAGCTTGGGTTGAACGAAGAGCTTACAAAGGCGATTGCGATGGCACATGATCTTGGGCATGCACCATTTGGACACCAGGGGGAGAAGATTATTCGTAAGCTTACGAAGCAGTATCTTGGTAAGAATTTTTGGCATGAGCAAAATGGTGTCTATTTTGTGGATAATATTGAGTTGCTCGAGGATAATCAAAAGATTATGCGTAATCTCAATCTTACCTATGGAGTGCGGGATGGCATTATTTCACATTGTGGGGAGATGGATCAGAATTCACTTTGTCCACGGGATGAAATATTTGATTTGAAGGAATTTGATGAACCGGGCAAATATCAGGCTTCTACCTGGGAAGGTTGTGTTGTTAAGCTATCCGATAAGATTGCATATCTTGGACGAGACATTGAAGATGCAACGAGACTGGGGTATTTGTCTGACGAGGCGCAGAAGCTTCTTCTTGAGATGGCGAAGTCCAGAAATGATAATGCAGTTAATACAACAGTTATTATGCACAATATGATTATTTATTTTTTCCAGAACAGTTCACCGGAAAAAGGTTTATGTTTAAGTGATGAAATGTCGCAGCAATTAAATGAGATTAAACGGTTTAATTATGAGAATATATACTCGAATAAGCGGCTGAAACCATTTGAATTATATTCCGAGCTAGTGATTAATCAGCTGTTTGAGACACTTGTTTCATATTATGATTTATATGGTCAGGATGTAATAGCAAAGCTGTCGGAAAATGCATTTGATCAAAAAAGCTTCGTAAAGGGATTTGTTCAGTGGCTCGTGCAGTATGTAGATAAGACGTTAGTCACGCAAAACAGGTCAGTAAACATTGTTCAAAACTGCGATAATCGGAAAATATACGGCAGTCTGAACACGCGGGAACAATATCTTACGGCAGTCATTGATTTTATTTCCGGTATGACAGACATGTATGCAATAAATGCGTTTGAAGAATTGCTTCGCTGTTAATTGGATAGTTTGAAGTGATTTTGTATGAAATATTATGTGATTGAACAGCAAACGAATTATTATGAGGAGAAATGAATTGAAGACGATGAAAAAAATATTACGAATGGCATGTTATTTTGTACTGCTTGTATCGTTAATTGGTTGCTCAAAGAAAGAGGATAATGGACTTACATCAAAGAATAGCTCCACTCGAACATTTGATGAGTATACAATGAAGATGTACAACAAATACGAAAAAACAAACTTACCCGAGTTTGCAGGCAAAGATGTTTATGCAACAAAGGACAAAAATAATATTGTTGTAATCCTGCAGGAGGAAGCAACATGTACAATACCGGGTTATGCAAGAATGTGGAAGCAGCTTGTGGAAGAATCCGGACTTGTTCAGGAATCAGAAATTATTGAAAAAGAATGTACATTGAATGAAACTCCATTTTATTCTATGTCGTGGAATTGTGACTATAACGGAACAAAATGTTATATGGACACATTATATACAATTAACAACGGCAGGTTATTCATGGTCTGGATGATTTGTGAAGAGAAAAATGCGGAGCAAATTCATTTTGAATTAGAAACAATGGCTTCAACAATCGATTATGTTGGCAAGCGTCATTTGCCGGTTGCAAGCGATTACCCATTTGTGATTTTTAATAACAATTTTAAAATTACGATGCAAGAGGGAATGTATGCAAATGATATTCAAGAAATGAATACAGGACAGACAGAGTACGACTTGTCCTCTGAAAATGCTGCATATCTTATGGTCAAATTGTATGGATTAAATGATCAGTATGCGAGCCTCATAACAAGATGTTTTATCGAATTATATAACGCTGAGGGAAGAACAGCGGAAAAAATAGCGAAGGACAAGCTAAATATGCATGAGAATGATAGTTTATGGCAGGAAGCTACTATGGATCAGTTCTTTTTTGAAGATGTGTGGCCGGATGGATCTGATTTGCTAAAAGGAACAATTGTCTTTCGGGTTCGTTTAACAAATGCAGACAATGGTATGGCAATGGACAATTGTTACTTTGACTATAACGGAAACACATATTATTTTATGCTTTGTTATGGGATGGATTATCCTGAAACAAAAGATGGTATTTACAATGTAATTAACAATTTGGAAATCTTGTAATGTTTATATGGCAGGAGGTGCACATTTTGGAATATCGTATGCCGGATTATTATAATGAATTTGAATGTATTGCCGGTGATTGTCCATGCACATGTTGCAGTGGCTGGGGCGTCTATATAGATGACAGAACCTATGAGAAATACAAAGATTGTGATGCAGACAGAAAGGAATATATTATGAAGCACGTAGATGACGATGAGCAGTGTTTCAAAATCTGTGATGGCCGTTGTTCTTTTCTTAATGATGATAAGCTTTGTGATTTGATTATTCGTGAAGGGGAATCGATGCTTTGTGATACTTGCAGGCGATATCCGAGACATTTTGAAATATATGGCAATCAAATTGAAGCTGCACTTTCTATGTCATGTCCGGTTGTTGCAAGAATGATTATTGACCGAAAAAGGGTTGATAAATTCAAGGTGCGTTCAACTGACAAAAAGACGAACACTGCAAAGGAATTTGATAAGAGGCTGCTTTCGATATTAATGGAAGTTCGAAAAGACATATTTGCAATTGCCAAAGACCGAACAAAGCGTATCGATCAACGGATGCGTGACATTTTGTTTGTAACCGGTCGTGTACAGGAAGTAATCTATAAATACGAGAAAATGCCCGTAAAAGTACCTATTCTTGCCGACAAGCTCTTAAAGCAGGCAACAGAATTTTCAAAAATATGCCCAAAATCAACGACTACAACAAATGCGCTTTCTAATCGTTATCATTTGATGAAAGAGTATTTGGATATGTTACTTGGACTTGAGATGATTAATGATGAGTGGCCGGCACTTGTAAATGATATTGTTGAGATTCTTTATACCGGATGTACGGAGGAACAGTACATTCAGGCTGCGAAACAGTATGAAGAATTCCTTGCTGATTATGAATACGAATATGAGCATATCCTGGTATATTTTTTATACACATACTTTCTTGGAGGAGTATACGATGGCAATATCATAGGTATGGTGAAAATGTCGATATTTAGTACGATGTTTATTCGCGAGATGTCTTTGGCGGATTTTTACAG
The DNA here is from genome assembly GCA_945492935.1 of uncultured Lachnospiraceae bacterium. Classification (GTDB taxonomy): domain Bacteria; phylum Bacillota; class Clostridia; order Lachnospirales; family Lachnospiraceae; genus Coprococcus_C. The sequence goes on along the minus strand of CALYVE010000046.1, from coordinate 300 downwards.
GAATCGTAAAAAACGCAAAAAGCAGACCGTCGATAAACGCATCGAGCACGCATATTTATATTCGCGTCAGATTGAGCATTCAGATGAGAATTTACTTTCTCTTGAAGGAATTTTTACCGCACACCCACTTTGCTCGGTAGATAAGATGGCGAGCATATTGTAAAAAGGGATGGTTTATGTAATTTGTGGGGAGAATGGATATTGCTCTACTGAAGGAACGTGTGAAATCCGGATTTCTGTGAAGAAAAAAATATTTGACTCTCCCTTAAGAGGAGACATTATAATCCTTCTTGTAGCAAT
>CALYVE010000045.1 GCA_945492935.1 uncultured Lachnospiraceae bacterium | reverse complement strand
CATATTGGCTTTTGATGAAACACCGATCAGAGTTCCGATTGTATCGAACATATCTACAAGACAAAAAGCGATGATTAACATAATCGCTGAGAATACACCACCAACATAGGAACTGTTAAAGGCAGCATCCCATGCATCTCCATTGAATAAACCAAGGAAACCAACCTCGCCGAAATCCTTAAATGACTGACCAATACCGCTTACGTCAAAGTCAGGAGTCTGACCCATAAATACCCAATAGAGAATTGTCGAAATAACAATACCAATAATTACACTTGCCTTAATACCATACTTCGAAAGAATAGCAATAACCAATATACCGATTAATGCCACAAGTACAGGAACAATTGTGTGCCAAGCCTCTGTCGAAGTAATGGCACCATCCTTAGCAGCCTGAATTCTTCCGTGGAAATCGAAGAACTGCACAAATGTGTAAGGATTGTCCTCAATAATGCCGGCATTCTTAAAACCGATTAATGCGATAAAAAGACCAATACCTGCTGAAATAGACTTTTTCAGGCAGTCCGGCATTGCCTTTGCAATGTATGCTCTAAGACCGGTAACAGAAAGTATTAAGAATACAAGTCCTGAAATGAAAATGATAACAAGACCTGCCTGATATCCGGTCGTAACGTTTGCGCCTGCAAAGAACGCTCCGGATACGAAAATCGTACAGAAGAATGAATTAAGACCCATGCCGCAAGCCTGTGCAAAAGGCATGTTAGCAATAAAGGCCATCATCAATGTACCAATAATTGCAACGAGAATAGAAGCAATATATACAGAATTCCAGATTTTACCCATCTCTGCTGCGTCTGCTCCAAGTGCCACTAACCATCCGTTAGCACCCTCTGCTGCAACCTGATTCGGATTAACGAAAACAATGTAAGCCATTGCGAAGAATGTTGTAATACCCGCAAAGATCTCTGTTTTAACCGTTGATCCTCTTTCTTTAATTTTGAACATGTTTTCCACGCTCTCGTCCTCCTTTGACTTATTTTATTTGTTTATTCACCCTTTGTTCTTGGAACAAAGATACGTGACGATGTTGTATCTGCATCCGAATGCTGGTTTCCCATTGCCTGTTTGCAGAAATAGCTTTGTGCAGATAATTTCTCTCTTCCACGAAGGTCAATCTTTGCATAGGTGCCATCTGGCTGCATAATATGTGCCTTCAAAGTATCTGCTAACTGAATATTTAATATGTCAATTACGCGTTTCTTGAGATCCTCATCCTCTACCGGGAAGGTAATTTCGACACGCTTATCAAGGTTTCTTGGCATCCAGTCTGCACTGCCCATATAAACATCTTCAAATCCATCATTGTAGAAATAGAAAATTCTTGCATGCTCAAGGAAGTTTCCAACAATGGAACGAACAGTAATATTCTCCGATAATCCCTTCACGCCTGCCTTCAGACAACAAATGCCTCGAATAATAAGTTCAATCTGAACCCCGGCACAAGATGCCTCATAAAGTGCCCTGATAATCATTGGATCACAAAGAGAATTCATCTTCGCTACTATGCGCGCCTTCTTGCCGTTTGCAGCATTCTCTGTTTCTCTCTTTATCATGGCAAGGAAACGGTTTTTCATCCAAATCGGTGCCACAAGAAGCTTATTCCAAGATGGCGGTTCGGAATAACCTGACAACATATTAAATACTGCCGTTGCATCCTCTCCAATCGAATCCGAAGCGGTAAGCATACCTGTATCCGTGTATAATCGCGCTGTAATATCATTATAATTACCTGTACCAAGATGTACATATCGCTTAATGCCCGACTCTTCCTTTCGAACAATAAGTGCTATTTTTGAATGCGTCTTCAGACCAACCAAGCCATAAATAACGTGGCATCCGGCTTTTTCCAGTTTCCGTGCCCAGTTAATATTATTTTCCTCATCGAAACGGGCCTTAAGCTCAACAAGTACAGTAACCTGCTTGCCCTTTTCAGCTGCAAGGGCAAGTGCTGCGACGATTGGAGAATTTCCGCTGACGCGATATAATGTCTGTTTGATCGCCAGAACATTTGGATCAATTGCCGCCTGCTTAATCAGCTCGATAACCGGTGTAAATTCATCGTATGGATGATGAAGCAAAATATCCTTCTTCTTGATCTGGTCAAAAATATTCTCATCCAAATCAAGCCCTTTCACAGGCTGTGGTGTATACTTTTTGTTCTTTAAATGATCAAATCCGGAAAGGCCTCGGACTTTGGAAAGGAATGTCAAATCAAGCGGACCATTCACATAATAAACAGCCTCGGAAGAAACCTGCAGCTGCTTCTTCAATTCTTTCAACAGATGCTTATCGATATCCGCATCCACCTCAAGCTTGATAACTTCACCCCAGGCACGCTTTTTAATCTGCTTTTCAATCTCCTTTAACAAATCAGCAGCGTCATCCTCATCGATTGCAAGATCTGCATTACGCATAATTCGATATGCATGTGCACAGACAATCTCATAATTAAGAAATAATTTGTTGAGATTTTTCTTGATAATTTCTTCGAGCAAAATGATTTCCCGAACGTCTCCTTCAACAGGAAGTTCAACAACTCTTGCAAGGACAGATGGCACCTGAACGGTTGCAATATCAATAACATCCTTCTTTTTGTCATGAATTAATGCTCCGATATTCAGGGATTTGTTGCTAATAAGTGGAAATGGTCTTGACGAATCAACCGCCATAGGTGTAAGTACCGGATAAACTTCCTTCTCAAAATATTTATCCACGAATTTTGCCTGTCGTTCGGTCAAATCCGCATAGCTTTTTACAAGCTTAAGTCCTTCCTTCTCAAGTGCAGGAATCAAAGAACGATTCAGTGTATTGTACTGTGCATTTTGCATATTCTTTGTCTCCGGAATAATAAGGTCCAGCTGCTCCTGCGGAGTAAGTCCTGCGATATCCTTCTTTTTAACACCTGCATGTACAAGATCAATCAACGATGCAACACGCACCATGAAAAATTCCGATAGATTTGATTCGGTAATGCTAAGGAAATTCAAACGTTCAAAAAGCGGAATCGTCTTATCCTTTGCTTCATCTAAAATTCGATAATTAAACTGGAGCCAGCTCATCTCACGGTTATAATAATTTTCAGGTTTTTCAAAAAATTTTTTATCCATTCCCACTTACACTCCCCTTCTCTGTCTAAGTACAGGTCTTATTCCATAGACATCCTCAAAGAAATCTGCTCTTGACTCAAATAATCCGGCCTCCAGCGAAATGTCCTCATAAGTATCTGCAAAAACAATCATGCTGTCATCCTTTATGGAAATTGATATGTCATCTATTTTTTGCAAATGACTCTTATCTAGAATATTGGCAATTCTTAAAATGGCTGCTAGCTTGGCGATGACGAGATAATCTGCCCCGTCAAGCTCTGAAGAAATCAACTTGCGATCCGGTAAATATAACATGTTATATTTTACGATATTCGCAACTTCCATACGCTCCTTGTGCGAAAGACCTAATATCTCTGTATTTGCAACAATATAATAGGAATTCATAGCTCCATTATTCATGTTAATAAAATTGCCGCATTCATGTAAAATGGCTGAAATCTGCAGCTGGAGTCTCTCAATCTTACCCAGGCCATGAATCTTCTTTAAGCTGTCAAAAATCTTAAGTGCAAAATCTGACGTGCGGTCTACATGACTGCGATTACATTTGTATCGTTTTCCAATGCTGTAAGCAGATGCAAGTATATCCTCTGTGAAGTCATGTCCAAATACAACACGGCTTCCTTCGTCCATAAATGCAGCTGTAATACCATCGCAAAAGTCAACCTTTGGAACATAAATATCCTCTGCCTTGCAATTATTGAGGAATGATTTGTAAATAAAAATAGTTGGCAGCATCAAGGTTGCTCTCTCATACGGAATACCATAGCGCTCTGCTAAATCCTGCGGAGAAAGATTAACAATTCGCTCATAAATCGCATCAAACTGTTTCTGTGTAATAATCTCATCTACGTCGAAATCAATACTAAGCCTCTTAATCGGCTCAACAACCTCACCTACGGCTATTATATTTTTAATTTCCTTATCATTGAGGTAGAGATTACGGAAGGTAACGATATCACTCTCTACATATTCGGCAAGAAGCTGGTCTAACCGTCCTGTCTGTCTGCCGATAATTGACAGATAATCTCGGATACGGACAGCTCCGATTGGTATATTTTCTGTGATAGAAAGATTATTTTTATCAAATAATGAAACCTGAACACTACCTGCACCTACATCAACGAATGCTGTATTCTTGCTCACAACCTGATGAAAATTCTCATATTTTGCAACAAGTCCCTTGAAATTCATATAACGCTGTTCCGAGTTACTTAAAACCCGAACGGTAAGTCCTGCATTTCGTTTAATCGTATCAATGATAAATTCTGTGTTTTCTGCTTCTCGAATCGCGCTTGTCGCATATGCACGATAATCGACAATCTGATATTCATGCATCTTTTTTCTGAACTCGTTCAATATATTGCAAACCTGACGAATAGATGCAGCACTCAATGACCCCTTGCTGTAGGTATCTTTGCCAAGCTCTATAATCTTGCTCACACCATCTATTTGTTTGAATGATTTCTTACCATTAATCTCATAGATTTTCATAGCAACTTCGCTTGAGCCAACATAAATTGCTGCAAATAGTTTGTATGCCATATTTTCACCTCCGAATCAAACTTTAACGTGCATCTGAATATGTGTCAAAATAGTTATATTTCTGTTTGCTTTAACTGTTCTAATAATTCAAGTACTGTGCGATTAAATCCCGGATGGTATGCATATGGCGCAATCTCGCAAAGCGGCTCTAAAACAAATGTACGCTTTGCCATCTCCACATGCGGTATCTTAAGTGTTTCTTCCATGATAATTGCTCTGTCATATAATAAAATATCAATATCCAGCGTACGTGGTCCCCAATGAATCAATCGCTTACGTCCTGCACCCGCTTCAATATCGTGAATGACAGCCAGAAGCTCTTCGGGTGTATATAATGTTTCAATCTCAAGACATCCATTTAAAAAATCATCCTGCTCCACATCACCATACGGCTCTGTCACAATGTAAGAGGAAACCTTATTCACTGTTACATAATCATCTTTACCAAGCTGGTCCACTGCGTAATCCAAATACCCTTCCTTATCCCCGAGGTTTGAACCAATACCAAGATATGCAATATGCTTCTTACGGGTTATCTCAACACGAACCATATCAAATGTCATTGGAATTGGTGCCTGCGGTTTACCAATGGAAACCGTAACAGATTTAACCTTATTGTATTTTAATAGAATCGCACTTGCGATATTTTCAGCGGCAGACTCGATCAAATTATATTTTTCGTCCGTCATGACGTTCCTGATGTCTTCGCATACATTTGCATAGTTAACGGTTGCCTCAAGGTCATCTGTAAGTCCTGCATCCCGAAGATCCACCATTAATTCTACAGTTACAAGAAACGGCTGTCCGTTGCGCTTTTCAAAATCCAAAACTCCATGATATGCAAATATTTCTAAGTCTTTTATAATTATTTTGTCCATACCGCATCCCTCATATCATTCAAATGAATCAACTTCTTGTAATCGCATCCGTCATCTTTAATGCACGGGCATTTGCCTGCACATCATGTACACGGAAAAAAGAGCATCCCTTCATATGACCGATTACGGATGTTGCAATTGTACCTTCCTCTCTCTCATTAACAGGAAGATTTAATACATTCCCAATCATAGATTTACGTGAGGTGCCGAGCAATACCGGATAGCCAAGTGCCACCAGCTCTTCTAAATGATTCATCATAATTAGATTTTGTGTCGTGTCCTTTGCAAAACCTATACCCGGATCGAGCATAATCTTATCGTCCGCAACACCTGCCTGCTTTGCTATTGCAATACATTCCTCCATGTCTGCAAGAACATCCGAAACAAAGTTGTTGTAATTTGTGTCATGGCGATTGTGCATGAGACAACAGGCAACATTATGCTTTGCAACAAGACCTGCCATACGGTCATCCCATTTAAAACCCCAAATATCATTTATCATATCCGCACCTGCAAGGACTCCAGCCTGTGCGACCTCGTATTTGTAAGTATCGAGCGATACAGGTACATTAAATTTTTCTTTGATTGCTTCTATCACAAAACACGTTCTTTCGATTTCTTCGGATACACTGATTTTTTGATGTCCGGGTCTTGTTGATTCTCCACCGACATCTACAATATCAACACCTTGACCGATCATTTCTTCTACATGCCTGAGTGCCGCGTCAATATGATTGTAGCGGCCACCATCCGAGAATGAATCCGGTGTGACATTTAAAATGCCCATAATATATGGTCTTTCCCCAACGGAAAACGTTTTATTACCAATCTGCATAACCTGCATGATATTCCCCCCTATAGTATTACTGTCTTATTTTTCATCTGTTCCGGCCAATAGCAGGAATCAATCGCATCACAAGAAAAGCATTTACGTGAATATTTGTCAGCTTTTTGCAAAAGCTTCTCAAGCATTTTTGCATCCGTATGAGAATTAGCCCGTTTATGATACAAAATCGCTGTACATATTTCCTCTGTTTCATCCTCTGAAAAGTAAGAATCCGCAAGAATCTGTCTTGCAAGTCCAACACCCGCTTCTTCGTGTGACGTGCCTTCCGTATATTCCTTGCTTCGACCAATATCATGCAAAAAAGCAGCCGCATAAATCACATCTTTTTCCAGTGTACAACATGCTTCTTTGCTCATAATATAACATATTCTGGCAACATCCAGACAATGATCAAATCCATGCTTGCAATATATGCGATGTTCCTCTGCTTCTTCGATTATCTTCATTGCCTCAACAAACAATGGATGATGCATGATCATATCAATGCGATTATTGATTTCCATAGAAATACTCCTACACTAAATCGATTTGATTAAATAATCTGACAAAAATGATAACGAACCACATACCAAAATGACATCATCCTCGGAACGAATTTGCGCTTTGGCAAGTTCCATTGCCGCCGCACTATCATCTGCTGTCGCACAAATAATGCCTTGTTCACGGAGAAGACCGGCCAATATGTCTTTATCAAGTCCTCTTTGTGTTGGCGGAGTAATTGTCACTGCATAATCCATTGTATCGGAAAGCAATAAAATCATCTTGTCATATTCCTTATCCTTCAATACTCCTATTATATAAATAATCTTACGTTTTGTAAAATATTTATTCACCATTTTTCGCAAGTATTTCCATGCATCCTCATTATGTGCACCATCCACATATATTAGCGGTTTATCACTTACCTTTGTCATTCGTCCGACCCACTTGGTTTTGCGCAATCCATTTGCAATATGCTGCTTATTTACTCCACGAATACCCTTTACAACTTCAATCGCCGTAATCGCATTCATAATCTGATGTTCGCCCAATAATGATATTTCATAAGCTTGTCCTCTGTAGCAAAATCTTGTTACCTCCAGACTCATATCAACATTTGAAACCATTGAATCATCCGCACAACAAAAATCTGTCTGTAAAGTGTCGCATGTATCCGTCAGTATCTTGATCACCTCTGCCTTCTGCGGTGCAGATACACAACGGCTGTTCGGCTTGATTATTCCTGCCTTTTGGGTTGCAATTTCTGTGAGTGTATTACCGAGAAATTCCATATGATCCATACTGATTGAGGCAAAAACAGAACAGACCGGATGAGCAATTACATTTGTCGCATCTGTAATTCCACCCATTCCGCACTCAATTAATGCATAATCAACCTTCCGCTCCTTAAAATACAAAAAGGCAACCGCCGTCTCAATTTCAAATGCTGTAGGACACCCTTTGTCCTCTGCCTCCATCCGGTCCGCCTGGAAACGAACCTTCTCAAGCAGACAGCAAAACGTATCCTTATCCATATTCACACGATTAATCTGAAAGCGCTCCAAATAATCAAGAATTGTCGGTGAAACATATCGTCCAACCGAGTAACCTGCCTCCATCAGAATTTCCTGCACAAAAGAAAAAACAGACCCTTTGCCATTGGTACCCGCGATGTGCAAACATTTGCAATCATCCTGCGGATTCCCAAGTCTACGCAAAAGCTCTGTTATAGTATCTGTTCCCGGTCTTGTACCGAGTCTGTTTTTGTTATGAATATAATCCATTGCCATATTGTAATTCATATAATCATCCTGCCTTATTCCCGTTCCGGCTTCTTCGCCTTCACATGTTGAATCGGTATTGTATCTGAATCGATAGGGCAAATTTCATAACCTTCTGTCTTTAACATTGTAATTAGATCCTGCAATCCTTCAATGGTAGCCGGATTTTTTTCTAAATCATGTAACAAAACGATGGAATCACCTTCGTTGCTTCGAACATAGCCCATGACCGTTTCATTTAATACCTCTTTGGTAAGTGTACCATCTACAGCGTCTCCCGACAAGGCATTCCAATCATAATATGTAATTCCTTCGCTCCCTAAATATTCAATTAACGCTTGCATGCTCACAGCACTGACTGTATTTGAGCTTCCGCCGGGGAATCGATAGTAAATGCTGTCAACACCGGTTTGCTCATAAAGAAAATCGTGAATCGCCGTCACATCTTCTTTAAATGAATCCAAATCTGCATAAATCTCACCATAGACATGCGTATAGGAATGCATACCTAATGTATGACCTTCCTCCACAATTTGCTTATAAGCCGGCCAAGTTGATGTATCCGGATTATAAACGCAGAAAAATGTAGCCTTTACATCATTTTCCCTCAAAATCCGAAGCAATTCACCGGTATGTGTAGAAGGTCCGTCATCAAAGGTCAGATAGACCTTTTTTCCATTACTAAAGGTTTTCGTCATGGAGCCTGACGCTTCTTCACTCGCTGCTTCCTCATTCGTCGCTTCTGCATCTGTTGCCGTCACAACACCATCAGACTGACCAAGATTCTGATTCTCTCCCAAATCACTCTTTCCTAAATTATCGTACGCACTATAATCAAGCGCCGCCAAATCTTCAGTCGTTTCGTCCGGAAGCTCAATATTTCCTTTGGATTGCTGCATGGAATCGTTCAGACGATCAATTTTTCGCTCCAAACTGTTCATCCGAAGTAAAAGATACATACAAAAGATGACCGGTACGGCAAACATAATCAAAAAAAGGATAAAAAGCATCTTTTTGATATTATTCACATTTTTTCGATTGTATGATTTTTCCTCACTCATAATTAACCCTTTACAAATCCACATATTGTGGTATAATACATGCATAATACAAATTATCTGTTACAGCCTTGGGACATCCC
>CALYVE010000044.1 GCA_945492935.1 uncultured Lachnospiraceae bacterium | reverse complement strand
AATTCTTTTGATTGCACTGCCGGCAGGGCCCTGCGCCACAAGGCCGCAGTAAACAAAAATCGGACCACCAAACGACAGATTGACATTTGGTGGTCCGTTAATTCCTCTATTCTGACATATTATTTTATACCCTCTGTTTTGATGATAAACTTTGTCACACCCTTATCACCTTCCTTAAGCATTGTAAAGGTTTCATAATCCATAGATATCTCTAACAAAGTGCTCATGCGTCCGACAAAAGACTTTACATCACCATCATACGTTTCTGCAAGCTTGTTTATTGCATCATGGTTGAACCGGATAATGCCATCCTGAAGCTCTCCGGAGCCTTCTGCAAGCCGATCAACACCATCCATAAGCAAATCTGCTCCGGATACCAATGTATCTGCTCCTGACACAAGCTGCGAAACACCACCCGTCAACGTAGGAACGGATGCCTCTAACTGACTCGTACCTGCCGCAAGTGCCTGGGCTCCTGTCACAAGACTGTAGCCACTTTCCTGCACTGCGTTAATCTGCTGTGCAATCTTAGCCTTTGCGCCTTCTGCACCGGAAACGACCGCCTGTCCCGCTGCCTGACCGGCTGCTTCAACTGCTGCCTGTTGACATGCTGCTGCAACGTTATCACCGATAGCAGCTGCACCATTTTCTGCTATACCATTTGCAACACCGGAAGATACCTGTGCAAGAAGTCCATCAACATATGCATAAATGGAAGCGATTGCATCCGGATTTGCACTGATTTCCGCTACATACATTTCATAAGTAAGTTGATCATTTTCTGCATGTGCCGCCTGATAATTTTGAGCAACGACACTCTGGAACAATGCATCTCTTAAGCCTGCATTGTTAAGTCCTGTCAAAATAGCAGAAACAGTGTCATCGCTTGTCATTGTCTGTTTAAATGAACCGGACGCCTGCTGCGCAATCGCCGCATAGGTTTCATTCTCAAACTGTGCTGCTACAGCTGTCTGCGCTGCCTGTGCTGCCTGTGTTTCAATTGCGCTTTTTTCTTCATCTGTCATCGGCGTTGAAACACCTGCATTCAATGCTGCTATACCCGAATTTAACGCATTTGCACTAGCATTGATTGTAGTCACTCCTTCTTCAAGCGTCGCAGAACCTGCAAAAAGAAAATCAAGTCCGTCAGAAAGCTGACCGATTCCATTATGAAATTCGCCCATCTTATCATTCAATGTATTCAGTCCGTCAGAAAGCTGCGCGGAACCATCTGTAAGACTTTCTCCGGCATTTTGCATTGTATTGACCATCTCGTCGAGCTTTGTTAAATCAATATCACCCGAAATATCAACGGCTGATGCAGTCGTTAAAAATGTAACCGTCATATCGAGCGAGAAATCTGTTACGTCCGCTGTCACCTCAAAGAAATCGTTAAATCTTCTTTCCTCATCATCCTTTATCGAAAGATTTTCCTTCATACCGGGCATAGCATACCCAAGAACAATATTTGTCTTCCCTTCGGCCACAACCTTACCATTTGTAACAGTAATATTTTGATAATTATCCCCGAGCATCATACCTGTGACAGCAACAAAAGGAACAAAAAGCCGTTCATCCCCGCCATCAACTTTTGCAGTCACCGACGCATTATTTTTGTAATCAAAACGAATCGTAACCTTACCGCTTTTGCCGGCCAGCTGATCCGGTGATATCCGGTTGCCATCCAAATAGTAAGAAACGCTTATATCAACGGGAAGCTTTTCATCCGTTGTTCCCTGATATGTGATATCGTTTCCGTTTGCCTCCCAGGTGATTTCGTTCCCATTTTGCGAGAATGCTTCGTTGCCCTTAACATTTTCTATATCCTTCAGGTTGGTCATATCTGTAAGAACATCTGCTTTTTCTCTATTCTTCAGTGTTTCACTGACAATCACATGATCAATGCTTCCATCCGCTTTAGCAAATCCGTATACCGTTTCGTCTTTGTCAACTTCCTTTTCCTCAATCGAAAGCTCCGAAGCAAGATCGGCCATGATATCTGACTCGCTTGCAGTTTCTTCGTTTGCTTCCTCCGTAACGTCTGTAACTTCCGCTTCCTCTGTAGAATCATATTTGTATATCTCTGTCACATCTCCGGAAGCGAGATTGTTTTTATCAAACAAACCGCCAAACCCGTATGCCGAAACCGCAACCGCAACCGCAGTTACACCACATACTATATTTTTCTTATGCTTTTTACTTATTAATTTCGTCATAGTAAGACCTCCTGCCATTTATATCATCACAATAAGTTACATTACCGGTATTTACTCCGGTGCTCCGTCATTTCCCCGATACGTAAAACCGGCGCTTGTATGAATGATTACCTTATCAAAAATCATAAACATTGTCGGCAATACAAAAATAACAACAACCATACTGATAACCGCGCCACGCGCCATTAGGGAACAAAGCGCACTAATCATGTCAATGTTTGAAAACATACCAACACCAAAGGTTGCTGCAAAGAAGCTCAGCGCACTAACAACGATTGACTGCACGGAACCATTCATTGCTTCAATAACGGCATCCTTTTTCTCTAACCCGTGATTTCGGCCACGCTTATATTTATTTGTCATAAGAATCGCATAATCAACCGTAGCCCCAAGCTGAATCGTTCCAATTACGATTGAGGCGATAAATGGTAAAACCGTACCCGTGTATGCCGGAATTCCCATATTGATAAAAATAGCAAATTCGATAACGGATACCAAAAAAACCGGTAAAGTAATCGAACGAAATACGCATACAATAATCAGAAAGATGACTCCAATTGAGACAGCACTGACTGTTTTAAAATCTTTGTTCGTAATTTCAATCAAATCTTTTGTGCAAGGAGCTTCTCCGATAAGCATGCCTTTTTCATCATAAGTTTTTACAATTTTGTTTATCGTTTCACACTGCTCATTTACTTCATCCGATGCAACTGCATATTCTGAAAGAATCAGCATCATCTTGTAATCTTCACTTTCAAAAACTTCCCGAATTCCTTCCGGTAATAATTCCTTAGGAAATTCCGATCCAATCACGCTATCCAAACCTAAAACAGCCTTAACACCGGCTACCGATTCGATTTTCTTTGTCATTTGAGAAACCGCCTTCGTTTCTGTATCCGAGTCAAGAATAATCATATGGGTTGCTCCCATTTTGTACTGTTCGGCAAGCTTATCGTTCGCCATACTACTGTCCAAATCACTCGGTAGTGTACCTGCCAGATCGTAATATACATCTGTATGTGTATATCCGTAAAATGCCGGGCCAAGTAAAGCGAGAAAAACAACTAATATAAGAATGTAATGATTTACAACGAAGCCGGACAGCTTTGAAAATCCCGGAAGCAAAGGCTTATGTCTAGTCTTTTCAATAATGCCGTCAAAAACAAGAATCATGGACGGCAAAATTGTCACACAGCATATTACACCGAAAATAACACCCTTTGCCATTACGATACCCAAATCCATACCAAGCGTGAAGCTCATGAAGCAAAGAGCAATAAAACCTGCTACGGTTGTGATAGAACTACCGACAACCGACGATATCGTGTTTGATATTGCATGCGCCATCGCCCGCTTTTTATCTCCGGGGTAAAGTGTCTGTTTTTCTTCATAGCTATGCCAAAGGAAAATGGAATAATCCATTGTTACTCCCAGCTGCAATACCGCTGCAAGTGCCTTCGTAACATAAGAGATTTCTCCCTTGATAAAATTCGTACCCAAATTGTAAACAATCGCCATACCAATACTTAACAGGAAGAATATCGGAATGATTAACGAATCCATCGCAAGCGCAAGAATCAATGTCGCCAGCAAAACAGCGATCAATACATAAACCGGTGTTTCTTTATCAGACAAATCCTTGATATCACTTACAACGGCTGACATACCGGATAAATATGTCTGCTTACTGACAACCTTCTTTAAGTCTTTAATTGCCTGCATCGTTTCATCTGACGAAATGGATGTCGGAAACAATACAAACATCAATGTCGAATCAGCCTCTTTATTTATGAAGGCATCCTGAATCTTATCCGGAAGCAATTCCATCGGAACGGACAAATCCATAAACGAATCGTACCAGATTACATCCTTTACATTCGGAATTTCCTTCATTTCCTGACGCATCTTTGAGATATCCTTATCGTCCATCCCTTCGACAATGCACATGGAGAATGCACCCGTTCCAAAAGCCTCCATCATAATTTCCTGACCTTCCATCGTCTCAATATCTTCGGGAAGATATGTAAGAATATCATAATTGATTCTTGTATTAAAGTAACCAATTGCTGATGGGATAAGGAGCAGTACACCAAAAATCAATATCAATACTCTGTTCTTTACTACCCATTTTCCAAAATGAATCATGTCTTTCACTTCTTTCCTATTATTATTTACATGCTGTGCGTTATTGCCCCGAACAACAGCTGCACTTCGTACTAATAATAGGAAAGGGATTGCATATTCTGAATATGCAATCCTTAATTGTGTTCCTATATACATATACATTTTAGTACGTTTGTATATGTCTGTTATTCAAATGTCTCTGAATATTCGCTATCATCCAAACTCTTTCCAAATGTCGACCATGGAATGTTTTGTCAAATAATCATAAACCTCAGACAGCTCTCTCGGCTCAATCATATAATCCTGTTTAATCCAGGTTATTGCAACATAACACATGGACTGTGCATAATACTCTGCAATGACATCACGAGACAACCAAACATACCGATAATGATTACGACCAAAAAGCTCTTCTGTTACTTCCAGCAATAGCTTCTTAACTTCCTGAACAGCAATACTTTCGAAGGAATTCTGTCCCTCTATGCGAATTGCCTGCGAATAGAAATCCCTCTCTTTCTTGATGTTGGAAAATAGCAACGTCAATCCTTCAATCACCATATCGTTCACAAGCAATGGCTTAATCGGAACAAGCAAATCCTCGCGGATAATATACTCCAATAATTCATATTTATCGCGAAAATGATGATAAAAGGTCGGGCGAATCACGCCTGCCAATTCAACCAATTCCTGAATCGTAATCTTCTCAATCGAGGATTTCCGAAGTAATTGTTTCATGCTTTGCGCTAATTGACGTTTTGTATCCTGTCCCATGAAATATACTTAAAACTCCGGCTCAATCAAACCGTAAGTATTCCCCTTTCTCTTGTAAACAACATTTACCTCATCGGTCTCTGCATTGCGGAATACATAGAAATTATGTCCAAGAAGCTCCATCTGTACGCATGCATCTTCCGGATACATCGGTTTAACAGCGAAACGTTTGCTACGGATAATCTTAACTTCCTCATCATCTTCTTCGTCAACTTCAAAGAAGTCGCTCTGGAAAAGACTCGCATTCTGCTCTCTGTCAACAATCTTCTTCTTGTAACGTGTAACCTGACGCTCAATGACCTCAACAACTAAGTCAATTGATACATACATATCATCACTTGCCTGTTCAGCACGGATAATGTGCTTTGGCATCGGAATCGTAACTTCAATCTTCTGTCTTTCCTTCTCTACTGAAAATGTTACATATACATCTGTATCGTCTGCAAAGAATTTCTCCAATCTCCCCAACTTGTCTTGAACAGACGCTTTCAACCCCTCGGTAACCTCGATATTTTTTCCAATAATTGTGTACTTCATATGCCCCACTCCTTTATAGTCAAAACTCACGTTTTCCATCGATAAAAGCAGTCGTTAACAAACGCTTGTCAAAGATGAAATACGTTATAGTCATTATATCATAAACCCTTGTTTTTTCCAAATGATTTTATAAAAAAATCACCGTTATTTTCTTGAGAAAAAACGGTGATTTCTATATATTATGTAAGAAGACTTATCCGAACAACCATCGAATAATATTAGTAAACAATTCGAACAGCCTTACATGGTGTTCTGTAGTTAATATTGGCAATAATAATACCTGTACTAGGGGTACTTGCATGAATAACCTGTCCATTACCTATGTACAATGCCACGTGGTTAATAGAACCATTGCCATGGTCATAGAATATCAAATCTCCCGGATAAAGAGCTGACAAGCTTACTTCCTGTCCTACGGTTGCCTGCGAATCTGCTGTACGAGGTATTGAAATACCAAATGCAGCATAAATACTCATCGTAAATCCTGAACAGTCTGTACCATTCGTAAGACTTGACCCGCCATACACATATGGATTGCCTTCAAATTGAAGAGCATAGCTTGCAATTGCATCGCCTGTGCTTGACGTTGGCACAGAAGCAGGTGCCTGCGTTGTTGGTTCCTGCGTTGCAGGTGCTTCGGTTGCAGGTGCCTCTGTTGAAGGTGCCTGGGTTGTTGGCTGCTGCGGTGTCTGTGCAACCGGTGTTTCCGGTGCCGGATCATCATTTACAACTACAGCAGAACATGTCTGATATGAAAGTACGATAAATTCATTCTTTACATAACCTGATAACGAATTATCGATTGCAATCTTCGTCCACTCAGCGCCCACATTCAAAATTGCATACTGCTCACCTTGCGGAATCTGTGTGAGACACTTACTATCCTCACTCGCCGACTCACGGACACGAAGAGAGCTTGCTGTTACGCGCGCCATCTTTGTGAGGTTTGCTTCCGCATAAGCAGCCGCCTCTGAGCCAAATAATAAAAACTCATTCTTGATATATCCCTCGCAACCGCCCGAAGTAATAAGTGACCATTCATCACCCTTCTGTTTTACAGTCACAAGGCCATTACAATTAATAGAACCAACACGTTTCGCATCAACACTGCCTTCTTCACGAATGTTTACAGCACTCTGTGCTACAACAAGCGCTTTGTCCGAAAAATCGAGACCGAGCGGCAGTACCGCACCGGATCCCATATCTACCTGCGGCACCGGAGCAGTTTCCTGCCGAAAAGTCTCTGTGATGGCACGTGCATTTCCTATTGCAAGGTCTTTCTTCTGCATCAAGCCGATAGAGCCCGCTTCAATAAACCGGTCTACCGCTGATGTAATACTAACTGTTTCCTCTGTATAAACAACATCATCTGCCTTTGTGGAATGCATTCCACCAGCCGTCAAAAGAATGCAAGCCATAAGTGCATATGCTGTTTTTCTCTTTGTTAAATGTTTCATTCTTGTTCCTCCTGTACAAGCTCGCAACAAATATTACAAAATTGTTACGATTTGTTACATCCTCATTCTATCATCCGCAAAAGTTTATGTCAACATAAAATCACAAAAAATATTATGTAAATTATGTGTCTTTTTTGTTTAATGCTATTTTACGTTATTCTAGCATATTTTTTAGAAAGTGTGTTGAATTTTATGTAAATGTATTATATGATAACTATACAGTTAACAATTATGAATTGGGAGGGTATTTTTTATGAATATTTCTTCTGTTGGAAGCATCGGACTTTCTGTTTCCGATGTTGACTCTATGAATATGATTGATATATCCATTTTAAAGAAATCCTTAGATGCAGTTGAGCAAAACGGTGATTTCCTTATCCAAATGATGGAACAATCAATCAATCCGAATCTTGGTAGCAATATCGACATTCGATTATAAAAAACCTGTCATAACAGACAGGTTTTTATTTTATCGGAAATACGTATTCACACTTTGTACAATTGCATCTGCAATCTTGTTTTGATAGGCAGGATCCAAAAGACTTGCGCATTCCTTTGGACAGCTTAAGAATCCACACTCGACAATCACACCCGGACAAATACTCTTCTTTAATATGTAGTAATCTTTTCCATTCTTTGCCTGTCGATGATTGTTGCTGTCTACATACTGGATGAGATTTGCTTGTAAGAGCTTTGCAAATTGCTCCGATTGCTCTGAAGTTCCATAATAAAACACCTGAGCCCCGCAAACATTTTCATCTGTATAACAATTCTGATGAATGCTAATCAACAAATCCGCATGGCTGTTGTTGATTAATTCTACCCGTTGTCTCAAATCTGATGATTTTATATTTTGCGCTCCATCCAAAGCAAGACAAACATCCTCCTCACGCGTCATAACAACGGTATATCCTTGTTGAGTAAGCTTTGTCGCAAGCTGTTTTGCTATCGAAAGATTCACATCCTTCTCCAAGACATCACCGGCAACCATACCAGGATCATTCCCTCCATGTCCGGCATCAATGACAATTACCTTTTGCATCTCTTTTCCCTCTGCCTTACACAGATCACACACAATATTAAATATCGCAATTGCAATAAAAACGAAAATAAGCAACCAAAGAAATGAATTTCTGCCGGTTCTTTTACCAAAGCACCTGTTACAAAATGGTGCTCGGTTACACAGGCAAGGAAATCTCATCATCTTTGATTGCTTATTTTGATTTTGTTCTCGTTCATTCATTTTGTCACACTTACATTTTATTAGTAAGTTTATGCAAAGCGAAATGAAATAGAATAGGATTTGAATGATAAATCAGTTAACATTAATTCATTTTAAATTCATAAACTGTTGTTGTATCGTACTTACGATCCGGTCCAAATACCGGTGAAGGGAACGAAGGATTATTAATCGCATCCGGGAAATACTGTGTTTCAAGACAAAGGCCCTGTCTTCTTCCATAAGTAGCTCCATCCTTGCCTGTCTGCTCCGAAACAAAGTTGCCCGCATAAAACTGCACGCCAGGTAAAGTCGTATATACATTCATTGTAATACCTGCCGTATCTTCCGTAACAACAGCACACTTTCTCAATGAACCATCTGCATTGTCGATAACCCAGTTATGATCATAGCCTGACGTAAGCTCAAGCTGCTCAAATGGTGTATCGATATCCTCACCTACAACCTTAGCTGTTGTTAAATCGAGTGGCGTACCCTTTACTGTTGCTATCTCGCCGGTTGGAATTGCCCCCGGAACAACCGGTGTGTAATTTGATGCAAGAATCTGCATTTTGTGTGTCATGATGTTACCTGACGCATGTCCCAAAAGGTTGAAATATGTATGGTTTGTTGGATTAAGAACTGTATTCTTATCACTGATACCCTGATAATGAAGTTTCAATTCATTATCATCTGTAAGCGTATAGGTTACGGAAAGCTTACGGTTGCCCGGAAATCCTAAATTACCATCCGTATCTGTAATGGAAAGAATTACAAAGTTACTTCCTGTCTCAACAGACCATACTACCTTATGATAGCCTAATGTCTTGTGACTGTGGCAATTGTTCTCGCCATCGTTAATCTCGATTTGATATGATACTCCATCAATCGAATATGCACCCTTACAAATTCGGTTTGCATTCGGACCTACAACTGCTCCGAAGAAACAATCATTTACAGTATATGGCTCAATCGTATCATAGCCAAGAAC
>CALYVE010000043.1 GCA_945492935.1 uncultured Lachnospiraceae bacterium | reverse complement strand
GATAATCAAATATATCCTCTATTTCTTTTTCATTAATCGTGAGCAGATAGTCACCGGGTTTGATATCTAATTCCTCGGCAATACTATCCGGAAACACCTGAATAATCTTATGTTTTTTCATAAGCTTCCTCTCATAAACAATTTATTGTCGCATCATAATAACCGCACCTAAGTTGCCGCGTTTCCCACATGTTGCACGATGTGAGAAAAAAACATTTGGATTACAGCATGTACAATAATCCGGAAGTGCAATATTAGAGGGACATATACCGGCATTCATAAAGTTAAAATAACAAGCCATATGAAGGTCTAATTGATATTTATTATTATCTTTAGCAGTTATCATTTGTTTATACTGCTCCGGAGAATATGCGTCAGCAAATGCGACAGCAACATCCTCACTCACCTCGTAACAAGCTTTACAAATACTAGGTCCGATTGCACATACAATATCTCTCGGGTTACAGTTATACTGCTTTTGCATAAGTATAATCATCTTCCCGCCGATATTGTTGACCGTTCCTCTCCAACCGGAATGTGCCATAGCAATAACCTCTTTTACAGGATCATAAAAATATAGTGGAACACAGTCTGCATAAAATGTCATTATCGGAAGATTTTTTACATTTGTAACAATACCGTCTATTTCTTTTAATTTTTCTTTCTCCGTTGTTCCGCGTCCGGCATCTTCTTCTGTAGCAATATAAATGTTCGTGCTGTGAACCTGATCGGAGCAAACAAGCCGGTTCGGATCAAAAGAAAGCGCTTCTCCGAATCTTCGATAATTCTCCTTTACACACAGAATATCATCGCCACGACTGCTGCTTAAGTTCATGCTTGCCAAATGAGACTTACTTACGCCGCCTTGTCTCGTAGAACAGCCATGAATCAAATTCTCAAACCGATCAAAAATATGATACTTCACAACCGGAACAATTGCATGTTCAATGGAAATATAATCAATATAGGAATTCGTTTCACATGGAATTGCAAAGGAATGTGTTATTTTTTTTATGTTCGGTTCATATCCGCGTAACAGTGCGCCGTCCATAACCGAACAATCAAACATTTTTGGTAACATAGAATACTCCTAACTAACATAGTCAAATGCATGTTTCAAATGCTGTATTTCTGTTCCTATAATTCCCACAACATCAAATCGTATCTTTGTTTCATCAATCAACAAATGATGAATTTGCAAATAGGAAAGAGCAGCACGGCATATTTTTCGTATTTTTGCCGGTGTAACAGCTTCAAACGGGTGTCCGTTTAATGTATTTTTTCGATATTTTACTTCAACAAAAACTAAACAGTTGTTATCATAAGCGATTATATCAATCTCTGCCTGTCGTATACGATAATTGACAGCAAATATACGATAACCTTTATCAGATAAGTATTGCGCAGCCATTTGCTCATAATGGTTTCCTACTTTTCTGTTATTTTGCATGTATTTCTCCTAAATATCTAATTTTGCTTTAATTTTATCCATCTTATCAACATAAACAAGAATCTCCGCTACAACACCATATAATTCAGGCGGAATACAATCACCAATATCAAGCTTAAGCAGTGTATCCGCAAGATTTGTATCCTTATAGAGCGGAACATCGCTCTCCTTTGCAGTATCGATAATGCGCTCTGCCGTTACTCCTTTTCCGGAAGCAACAACCTTCGGAGCCGTACTCCCCGGTTCATATAACAGTGCTACCGCTTTCTTTTTTTCATCTTTATTTGTACTTTGCACATCGAATCGTTTTGACATTTTTCTCACCTACATTCGTACATCAAATGTATATCGCTTAATACTTTTTTCCATATCCTGATTCATCATCTCATGAATCACAGAATTCGAATTACCCATAATTGACGGTTCACGCATAACGACCTCATTTGTTAGCGTGAAGCCCATTTTTGCGATCTCCTGCTCCAATTGGTTCATGTGATCATCCAAAATAGCTGCACTGACAGGATCTTCCACATAAAACTTTGTATGAACCGTTGTTCCGTGTAAACTCACATGAACATCGGTTGGTCCTAAATGATCCATATCTAAATGCAACAATGCACTGACCGCATCTTTTGCAGCCTGCTTTTGTTTTTTGTTCATATATACATATAATTCTGAATGAAACGCCTCTTCCTGTAATCTGACAGGTAGTTGGGCATAGGCATAAAGTTCATTTAGATTTTGAATAAAATCCAAACGTTGTTTCATATTACCGGCCTGCTCGCGCATTTCTTCTCCCGCTTTACCGCCTATATTCTCAAAGCTTTGCTGCAATCGGTTTGACGCATCATACATTTTTTTGTATAAAACATCTATTTCACCGGCATCCTTTAAAGTCTCTTTGTTTAGTGTAAATTTTTGTTTAATTGTATCCGATAAAAGCGTTGTAAACCCCTTTGAGTTAAGAAGTGTCGCAAGCACATCCTTTGACAAATCAAGATTCTCCATAGTGACAGCTTCTGATAACGCTTTATTTAATTGAACGAACAGACTGTTAGCATCATATTCTGTTGTCTCCCTTTTTAAGGAAGATATGACGTCAGACAACTGCTCTGTAAACGCATTTGCAAGGTCTTTTGCATTTTGCCCTTCTACCTTTGCAATCTGAAGTGCATTTTCAACCACATTACGCAACTGCTGAACTAAAGCAGCTTCGTTATTTACGAAATTCAGTTCCTTACCCGGTACATCGTTTAACTTTTCCATCTCCACATAACCGGTATCGTCATGAACAACCGTTTCCAGTAAAGTATTTTGAAAAGAAATCAGATCTTGTGCAGATGCTAAAGTGTCTGTTGTCATTTCATTCACGACTGAAACCGAAAACTCTGTAATTGAATTTGATAAATCAGCGATAGCAGCTGACAGTTGGTGCGTACCTTCCATATACGATTGAAACTGACTGATTGATGCCTCATTCACCTGTAACCCCATCTTATTCATATGGACGAGTGTATCGATTGGTAAATCACCAAATTTGACAGACTGTTGCATAATCTGTTGCATTGTTGACTTATCTAATGGCATACCATAATCCATTAGAGATTGTGCAATTTGATAATTTTTTTGTGTAGGAAGAAAATGATTCGCATCCAATGCTTTTTGAATCGTTTGAAAGTTATAAGAATTATCCTGCACAGGAACCGGACGAATTTGTATCGTATTTCCGTTATTTTCCTGCACAAGAAAAGATAAAGAATCACCAATATTAATATTTACCGCCTCGGCCATACGTGCACTTAGCATCTTATCGCCATGAAGTATAATTTGAACATCATTCCCTGTAATATTAACAACCTTGCCTTGAAAGGTCTGACCTTCCATAATCTGTGTAATTGCTGCATTACCGGAAAAAACTTGCGTATTCTCCCCTTGCGTGTTTGAAATTGGCGCAGACAAACTACCGCCTGAAAATTCGGTCGAAGGATTATTTATATGAAGATTCATATCGCCAATGTTCATACTACCACCCAATCTATTGTTTATGTACAAAATTACCGATAAAGCTTTTACGGTGTATAGGAGTCTGTCCAAGTGTTTTCAATGCCTCAATATGTTTCGCCGAACCATATCCCATATTGCTGGCAAAATCATAACCCGGATAGATTTCATCATACGCCTGCATCATTCTGTCTCTCGTAACCTTCGCAACAATTGATGCAGCTGCAATAGAAGCAGACAATGTATCCCCTTTCACAATCGGAACCTGTTTAACATCAATACCCGGAATTTTAACAGCATCATTTAATAACAAATCCGGTGTAACAGATAAATTCGAAACCGCCATGCGCATAGCTTCATATGTAGCCTGTAAAATATTAATCTCATCAATACGCGCTTCCGAAACAATTCCAATACCATAGGAAACTGCACGATTAATTATTTCATCATAAAGCACTTCTCTTTTTTTTGCGGAAAGCTGCTTTGAATCATTCAAATATAATATCATATCATCCTGTGGCAAAATCACAGCGCAGGCAACAACCGGTCCTGCAAGCGGGCCACGTCCGACTTCATCGATACCACAAATAGCCTGATATCCCTGTTCAATGTATTTGTTCTCAAAGACCCGCATTTTTGTAGAACGAGCGACTTCATCCTCATAGAGTTTGATTTTTTTCTTTGCCTGATTAACAATTGCTATTGCACCCGAACGCTCATCAAAGGAAAACTCATCAACAAATTGACATAGTCCTTCCTTGTCTGTCTCAGAAATATTCGCAAGCTTTGCTTTAATCTCGCTAATATTCATATTTTCCTCCGCTATTTCACACGACCAATCTTATTAAATGGATAAATTCTAAAAATAACTTTTCCAATGATATCATCCCGTGATACATTACCGACATCCGACCAACGACTGTCCTGACTATGATTACGATTATCACCTAATACAAAATATTCGTCCTCACCCAGCAGAATCGGTTGGTTAGCTCGGCCTAAATTTGTTGGCAAAATCGGTTCTATACCATAATTCTCTTCCAATAGCTCTTCATTAATATAAATATTGCCTGCTTGGTCACTACGAACAGTCCCTCCGCGCAATCCAATTATGCGTTTCACATATGTTGTATCTTCATCATAATCAAAAATAACTACGTCAAAACGTTTTGGATCTCCGATTCTGTATGCAATCTTACTAACCCATAAATTGTCACCATCCTCTAATGTCGGATTCATGGAATTTCCATCTACACGCGAACGGCAACCAACGAAATGATTAATCAAATAACAAAGAATAACAACAATTCCAATATAAAGAATCAGATTGAGCAATTCCTTTACAATATTGACTTCTTGTGGCTTTTCATCTTCATCCTGCTTTTTTTTGTTTTTCTTTTTTGCTTTTCTTGTATCTTCCGGTCTCTCATCAAGAATTGCTTCTAATTCCTCTCTTGATGGAGTTTTATCTTCGATATTGTCTACTGTTTCTTCAATATCATCAACCTTTTTTAATTTCTTGCTCATATTAATCCCCCTGTTATTCCGGTGGGAGTTCTAAAGTAATCTTTCCAAGTCTTCCACTACGGAAATCATCAAATAAAATTGTGGCAGCCTTATCAACATCCGGCTCGTTTCCTTTGAGAATACATTTTCTTTCAAACGCAATATCACTAAGGATTTCAAAATTATCTTTGCTCTCATCTATATTATATCGTTCTGAAAGCGTATTACAATAATTATTTTTCATAAAATCAATGAAAGAAAATGCAAGCTCTCGTTTATCTACAATTGTATCATTTATTGAGCCTATATAAGCAAGTCGCATTCCAACCTGCTGATCCTCGAATTTTGGCCATAAAATACCCGGTGTATCAAGAAGTTCCACACCTCCGCCAAGTCGTATCCATTGCTTTCCTTTTGTAACACCCGGCTTGTTGCCAACCTTTGCACATGCTTTTTTTGCATAAGAGTTGATAAACGTTGATTTTCCAACATTCGGAATCCCTACAACCATAGCACGAAGTGGACGATTGATGATTCCTCGCTTTCGATCACGTTCGATTTTTTCTTTGCAGGCTTCTCTAATTGTATCTGTAATAATTTTCATTCCGGCATTTTTGCGCGAATCTAAACAAACAACAAAATAGCCACGTGCCTTAAAATAATTCTCCCATTCTTTTGTTGCTTTCGGATCAGCTAAATCATATTTGTTGAGTAAGATCAATCGATATTTCTGTCCTGCAAGACTGTCAATGTCAGGATTTTTACTGCCAAGCGGCATTCTTGCATCCAACAACTCAACAACAATATCAATTAATTTTATATCTTCCTGCATCATACGTTTTGCTTTTGTCATATGACCGGGATACCATTGAATATTCATCATTTCACCTTTCCTTTATCTTTCTTAGGCGAAAGAATACGATCAACACGCCCAATGATTTCAGATTTACTAATATTACCAATATTTGTATAGCGGGAATCCTCGCTATTATTTACATTATCACCTAATACGAAATACTCATTTTTACCTAATGTAATTTCGTTAATTGCAACACCGGAATTCACAATTAGCTTTTGAAACGGTGTTTCCATTAATGCCTGACCATTTATATAAATAATACCCTCGCGTATTTGAATCTTCTCATATGGTAAACCGATGACTCTCTTAATATCATAATACGAATCGGAGCCAACCTTCTTTATGCATACAACATCAAATCGGTCTATGCTTCCGAATTTGTATGCTAATTTATTTACAAGTACAACCTGACCATCTTCTAATGTCTCGTTCATAGATGGTCCGACAACCGTTACTGTTTGAAAACAAAATGCAATAATTGCATAGCCACAAATACCGGCAGCCAATACTAAAACAAACCAACTAAAAATACCATGAAACAAACGATCAATTTTAAATTTGAATTTTTTTATCTTGCTTGTTGAAATTGCTTCACTATCTTTTTTTATTTTCATATGATAACTTCCTTTACAATATCACTACCGAATTATACATGCGAATCTTCACTTCGTTCATTTAATCAGAAAGAATTGCTTCATAAGCAATTCTTTTGATTGCACTGCCGGCAGGGCCCCACACCACAAGCCGCGGTATACAACAAAATGACTGGAGTAATTAGCTCCAGTCATCTTTGTAATCGCAATCTTATTTAACAAGTTCTTTAACTTTTGCCTTCTTACCAACTCTATCGCGTAAGTAGTTAAGCTTTGCTCTACGAACTTTACCTTTTCTAATTACTTCGATTTTCTCGATTGTTGGAGAATGAAGTGGCCAAGTCTTCTCAACACCTACACCATTAGAAGTCTTTCTAACTGTAAATGTCTCTCTGCAGCTTCCACCCTGTCTCTTTAATACAGTTCCCTCGAAAGCCTGAACTCTTTCTCTGTTACCTTCTTTGATCTTAGCGTATACTTTGATAGTATCGCCGACATTAAAATCTGCAACTTCCTTAATCTGTGCAGCCTCAATGTTCTTGATGATTTCATTTGCGCTCATCTATTGCGACCTCCTAATTATATTAGACGTTCTTATATCAATGATACAGAGGACCATCCACAACTTCACAATAATAACATACAAATATCTAAAAATCAAGCTATTACTTATGTTTTTTGTAAAAAAAAGTATTAAATGATTCAAATCCAAATTCTTTTGGTCGAAGCAGCTGCTCTGTGCTTCCTATAAACAAGATACCATCATCCATAAGACTGTCACAAAACTGCATATAAACCTTATCCTTTGCTTCTTCCGTAAAATAAATAACAACATTACGACAGACAATTAAATGTATGTCCTTGTAATATGGATCCGCAAGTAAATTGTGTTTTGAAAAGGTTACGCATTTTTTGATTTTTTTGTCGATCTCATAGTGATTATCGTCCAACGAATGAAACCATTTTTCTTTATATTCCATAGGCAAATCAACAAGACTCTTTGCGGAATATACGCCCGCTTTTGCGAAAGCAAGAACATCATCATCAATATCGGTTGCATAAATCCGAATATGTTCAATCGACATATACTTCGCACAAATCATTGCAATCGTATATGGTTCATCACCCGTAGAACAAGCAGCACTCCAAATGTTAAGTCTATTATTGAATCTCTTACAAAGCATTGGCAAAACATCTTTTTCAAACGTTTCCCATTGATTCGGATTTCTATAAAATTGTGATACATTAATTGTCAGATAACGAACAAAGGTACGAAGTAGTTCCTCGTCCTGCTTCATACCTTTGTAAAAAAGATCATATCCCGAAAAACCCTTGCGCGTCATCAGGGATTCTATTCTTCTCTTCATCTGGCGTTCCTTATACAGATTTAAATCGATTCCGGTTAATTTGTAGAAATCAGATTTAAATGCTACATAATCATATGCCATATACGATTACTCCTCTGTAATTACCTCATCTTCAACAGGAGCCTCTTCCTTAAGCATAGCCTTGATGCTAAGACTAATCTTCTTCTCATCCTGCTTAAAATCTACAACCTGCGCCGTTACTTCCTGACCTACCTTGAATACATCTTCCGGCTTCTCAACATGTGTATTTGAAATCTGTGAAACATGAAGTAAAGCATCAACGCCCGGCTCCAACTCAATAAAAGCACCAAATGCTGTCATACGAGCAACCTTACCTGTAACAACTGTTCCAATCGCATATTTCTCAGCAGCTGATACCCATGGATTATTATCATCAAACTTCAAGCTAAGTGCAATCTTTGCGCCATTGATTTCCTTGATGAATGTCTTAACTTTATCGCCAACCTTAAGAATGCTCTTAGGATCATCAATTCTACCCCATGACATCTCGGAAATATGAAGTAAACCATCTGCACCACCAAGATCGATGAATGCACCGAATGCTGTAACATTCTTAACAACACCCTCTACAACATCACCAACTGAAATCTTCTCAAAAAGTTCCTTTGCCTTCTCAGCCTTCTCAGCTACGATGAGTTTCTTTCTGTTACCGATAATTCTTCTCTTCTTAGGGTTGAACTCTGTAAGAACAAACTCAATTTCCTGTCCCATAAACTTGTCAAGATTCTTCTCAAATGTATCAGATACAAGACTTGCAGGAATAAATACCTTGCACTCATCTACAGTTACGCTAAGGCCGCCTTCTAATACCTGAGTAACCTTTGCTTTGAGAACTGTCTCATTCTCAAAAGCTTCTTCAAGCATAGCATATGACTTCTCAGCCGCAACTCTCTTGTACGAAAGAAGAACCTGACCTTCGCCATCGTTCGTCTTAATAACCTTAACAGTGATAGGATCACCAACATTAACAACTGTTGTTAAATCAACAGGAGTATTTGAATACTCATTACGTGTAATGATACCATCAGCCTTATACTGAATGTCTACGATAATCTCATCTGGCTTAACACCGATAACCTTACCTGTAACAACACTACCCGGCTTAATCTTGCTTTCGCTTTCCTCGGACTGCTTCAATAATTCTTCAAAACTTAATTCTGACATACTGTTTTGAACCTCCTTAATAATATGATTCGGGGTAGATGCCCCAGCTGTAATACCTACCCTCAAAGCGGATTCAATAACAGTTAAATCCAAGTCAACGAGTGTCTGAATGTAGTGGGTATTTGCACACGCTTCACTACTTATCTCATACAGCTTTTGTGTATTAGAACTATGTTTATCACCAATTACAATCATTACATCAACCTGCTTAGCTAAATCACGTGCTTCGCTCTGTCTATCGGCTGTTGCATTGCAAATGGTATTATAAACACGAATATTATATCCTTTTTCTTTGAAAAATTCAACTATTTGTTTAAATTTTATGTCATTAAATGTCGTTTGCGAAACAATTATTACATC
>CALYVE010000042.1 GCA_945492935.1 uncultured Lachnospiraceae bacterium | reverse complement strand
GAGGTGCTTGAAGCAGAACAGCCGTATTATCGTTGGACAATCTATTTTTCAAAGTCTGATATGAAAAAGGCGATCGATACAAATTTGCTTGATCGTATCAAGGCGTCTTCGGACAGCATTATGGTCAAGGTTGATGAGGATAAATACAAGAATCAGGAAATCGAAACACTCGGAGAGATTGTTGCAGTGAAGGTGACGGAACGAACTGCAAGCGGTGTTGTCACGGCACTTGAGATTGAAGGCACCGAGGCTACCATCCGGGTAACAGGACAGACGAATATTCGAAACCTCATTACACCTGTTGATCAGGAGGTCGTAAGACAGGATGGACAGGCGATTACCGGCTGGACTTCACTTCCGAGTCCTTACTATTATGTGGCAGAAGAAAATGGAGGCTTTGTGATCCATGGCGGTGGCTTTGGTAATGGTGTTGGCGTGAGCCAGACAGGTGCAAATGTACTTGCGGAGCAGGGATACGATTTCAAGTATATTTTGCATTATTTCTACTCGAATACGGATATAAAGAATATTTACTCCTTTGACGAGAAACCGGAGCAAACAGAAGAATCAACGGATGAGGAAACGCAAACAGAATAAAATTAACATTTCTTTCACAAGTAATAATATTGACACTACAAAACCATTATGCGATAATTAGAGGACACATTTTTAATGCTAGAATAATATTGGAGGGATAGATGAATGTACGATTTTAATGAGGTTTTGACATTAGATCCTGAAGTTGCAGCTGCAATGACGGCAGAGATTACGAGACAGAACGAGAATATAGAGCTTATTGCTTCGGAAAATATTGTTTCCAAAGCTGTAATGGCTGCTATGGGAAGTCCGCTTACAAACAAATATGCGGAAGGTTACCCGGGCAAGCGATATTACGGCGGATGCGAGCATGTTGATGTGGTTGAAGAACTTGCCATCGCAAGAGCAAAGGAGTTATTTGGCTGTGAATATGTTAACGTTCAGCCACACTCCGGCGCACAGGCTAACATGGCAGTATTCTTTGCCATCATGGAGCCGGGTGATACATTTATGGGTATGAACCTTGCACATGGCGGACATTTGACACATGGTTCACCTGTTAACTTATCCGGTAAATATTTTAACGTTGTACCTTATGGTGTTAATGATGACGGATTTATTGATTACGATGAAGTACTTCGCATCGCAAAGGAGTGCAAGCCAAAGATGATTGTAGCCGGCGCTTCTGCATATGCAAGAGCGATTGATTTCAAGCGTTTCCGTGAGATTGCTGACGAGGTTGGAGCCGTACTTATGGTAGATATGGCTCATATTGCCGGTCTTGTTGCCGCAGGCGTTCATGAGAGTCCGATTCCATATGCTCACGTTACAACGACTACAACCCATAAGACATTACGCGGACCGCGTGGTGGTATGATTTTATCAAGCAATGAGGTGAATGAGAAATACAACTTCAATAAGGCAGTATTCCCTGGTATCCAGGGTGGTCCTTTGATGCATGTTATTGCCGGCAAGGCAGTTTGCTTAAAGGAAGCACTATCGGATGAATACAAAGCATATCAGGCGCAGGTTGTTAAGAATGCAAGCACACTTGCTGCAGCACTTACAGAGCGCGGATTTAAGATTGTATCAGGTGGTACAGATAATCACTTGATGCTTGTTGATTTACAGAACCTTGACTTAACAGGTAAGGAAGTTGAGAAACTTCTTGATTCTGTACATATTACATGTAACAAGAACACGGTTCCAAATGATCCGAAGTCACCATTTGTTACAAGTGGTATCCGTCTTGGTACACCTGCTATTACGACAAGAGGTGCGAAGGAAGACGACATGATCACAATTGCTGATGCAATCAAGGCAGCAGTTATTGACAAGGATAATGATAAGGCAATGGCTCTTGTTAAGTCTATTACTGACAAATATCCACTTTACAAATAATGATGAACAAAGGGGCTGTTGTTAGGCAACAGCCCTTTTGTTAAATAAATGATTGGAGATACTATCCATGGATAACAATCAAAATAACAGTAACAATAACAACAATCAGGGCAATCGGGGCGACAACAATAAGAAGAAGCCGTCGACACCCTTGATTTTATTCATCGTTTCGATTATCCTTACGCTTTTGTTCTGGAAGGCATATAGTTCCTTTAAGTCTGCGGGACAGGAGACTATATCCTATAGCGAATTTTTGCAGATGCTTGCGGATGACAATGTAAAGGATGTAAAAATTTACAAGAATGAGATTACATTTAAACCTGTCAAACAGGAAATTGGTGCAGTCAATGACGTTTCGTACATCGTTGTAAGGACCGATGATTATCGAATCGTTGACCGTTTGGAAGAAGCAGGTGTGGAATTCGAAGAGGTTGATGAAGGAAAGAATGCGATTTTATCGTCCCTTTTATCTTATGTCTTTATGATTTTTGCGTTCTATCTACTCATGATGCTTATTATGCGAGGAGCAACGAAAAATGGCGGCATTATGGGCGGCGTAGGGAAGTCGAATGCAAAGATGTACGTTGAGAAGGAAACCGGTGTTACCTTTGCAGATGTTGCAGGGCAGGAGGAAGCGAAGGAGTCCCTTTCCGAGATGGTCGACTTTCTCGCAAAACCGCAGCGATATCTTGATATCGGAGCCAAGCTTCCGAGAGGGGCCCTTCTTGTGGGACCTCCCGGAACCGGTAAAACCTTGCTTGCTAAGGCAGTAGCCGGCGAAGCAAATGTGCCGTTTTTCTCGCTTTCCGGTTCTGAATTTGTCGAGATGTATGTCGGTGTCGGTGCATCCCGTGTTCGTGATTTGTTCAAGAAGGCAAATCAGATGGCACCATGTATTATCTTTATCGATGAGATTGATGCAATCGGTCGTAGCCGTGATACGAGACACTCCGGTGGGGATACAGAGCGTGAGCAGACACTAAACCAGCTCCTTTCCGAGATGGATGGTTTTGATACATCCAAAGGTATTGTTGTATTAGCTGCGACAAACCGTCCGGAGGTTCTTGATAAGGCGCTGCTTCGTCCGGGACGTTTTGACCGTCGAATTATCGTCTCAAAGCCTGATTTACAAGGACGTATAGATACTCTTCGTGTGCATTCAAAGAATGTCAAGATGGATGAAACAGTAGATTACAAAGAACTTGCACTTGCAACCTCAGGGGCAGTCGGAGCAGATCTTGCCAACATCATCAACGAAGCTGCACTTGCTGCAGTTCGAAACGGCAGAGTGTTTGTAGGACAAAAGGATTTGCTTGATTCTGTAGAAGTTGTTTTTGCAGGTAAAGAGAAGAAAGCAAAGCTCTTAAGTCCAAAGGAAAAGCAGATTGTTGCTTACCATGAGGTCGGACATGCGCTTGTATCTGCCATGCAGAAGAATACGGTACCGATTCAGAAGATTACAATTATTCCGCGTACAGATGGCGCACTTGGATTCGTATGGAATGTACCGGATGAAGAAAAGCAGCTTGAGACAAAGCTTGAGATGGAGGAAGAGATTGTAACACTTCTTGCCGGACGTGCTGCTGAGGAACTGAAATTCGAATCCGTGACAAATGGTGCCTCAAACGATATTGAGAAGGCAACAAATATTGCTCGTACAATGGTTACAATGTATGGTATGTCAGACAAGTTCGGAATGGTTCAGCTTGAAGGAATTACAGGTGAATACCTTGATCGCCGTCGCGTTCTTAACTGTTCCTCAGAGACAGAAACAAAGGTTGATACAGAAGTTAAAAATATGATAAAGTCTGCTTATGAGAAGGCATACAAGATGCTTAAGAAGAATGCAGACACACTGGATGCGATAGCAAAGGTATTAATTGAAAAAGAAAACTTAACAGGAACTGAGTTTATGAAATTATACGAAAAACATATGAATGTTAAGCTGGAGGATCGCACAAGCGACAAATAAGAACAGAGGATGTGAAGCAGTGGAATCTAATTTTTTTGCGACGGTTGCACGAATGAAATATATTGAACGCTGGGCGCTTATGCGCAATACGCGCCCGGAGACATTGTCTGAGCATACACTTGAGGTAAGCATGATTGCACATGCACTTTGCGTGATTGGCAATGTCCGTTACGGAAAGCAGCTTGATGCAAATCATGCGGCTATGGTTGGTATGTATCATGATGCATCAGAGATCATTACCGGCGATATGCCGACACCGATTAAGTATTATAATCCAAGTATTAAGGAAGCCTTCAAGTCAATCGAGGATGAGGCAAATAACAAGCTATTAGCACAGCTTCCGGAAGATATTAAGGCAGAATATCAGTCTATCTTTTTTAAGGATGAAACGCATGCATATGAGTGGAAATTAGTCAAAGCCGCGGATAAGCTTTCCGCTATGATTAAGTGTCTTGAAGAGGAGAAGACGGGAAACAGAGAATTTGTAAAAGCAAAAGAGGCAACCGAAACATCGTTACGCAAGCTGGCTTGTGAATTGCCGGAGGTTGCAGATTTTATGAAAGAATGTCTGCCTGCATATTCTAAGACTTTGGACGAACTGAATTAGAACCGAAAAAAAGGACCGATGGTCCTTTTTTGTTGCTTAGGAAAGTGAAATTCTTGAACAACCAGCTTTCGAAGCGGTCCCGGAAAGGAACCATCACCGTGAAGAAAGCGTCCGGGTAAGAATCGTGCCAACGATTACTTGACAGAAACACACGGTTGGAATTTCTTGCAAATGAGGGGGCGATACGATATAATGTCAGTGTGTGTTTTTGCGTCGAAAAAAATTATTTCGGCGTCGCGAATATTAGAGGATTAACGAGCTATGAAAGATAGAGAGGAGTTATACGATGAAACAGTTAATGTTAGGAAATCAGGCACTTGCACGTGGCTTGTATGAGGCGGGCTGTAGTGTAGTGTCAAGCTATCCGGGGACACCAAGTACAGAGGTTACGGAGGAGGCTGCAAAATATGATGAGATATATTGCGAGTGGGCGCCTAACGAGAAGGTAGCCATGGAAGTTGCATTTGGAGCAGCTTTGGCAGGTAAGCGTAGCTTTTGCGGTATGAAGCACGTGGGACTGAATGTGGCAGCGGACCCACTTTTTACATGCGCTTACACAGGTGTAAACGCCGGTATGTTGATTTGTGTTGCGGATGATCCGGGGATGCATTCCTCTCAGAACGAGCAGGATTCCCGTCATTATGCAATCGCTGCAAAGGTTCCTATGGTTGAGCCGGCGGATTCTATGGAGGCTATAGAATTTGCAAAGCTTGCATACGAGATGTCAGAGAAATTTGATACCCCGGTTATTGTCAAGATGTGTACAAGAGTTGCACATTCACAGAGTGTTGTAGAGACAAGCGATAGGATTACACCACCGGAGAAGCCATACGAGAAAAACATTGCAAAATATGTTATGATGCCGGGAAATGCGATCCGACGACACCCATTTGTCGAAGAGAGAACAAGAAAGCTTACAGAGTATGCGGAGAATTGTCCGTTTAACAGAGTGGAGATGGGTGATACAAAGCTTGGTATTATTACATCCTCAACAAGCTATCAATATGCGAAGGAAGTATTTGGAGAGAATGCAAGTATTCTTAAGCTTGGCTTGGTTAATCCGCTTCCGGAGAAGCTGATACTTGATTTTGCATCGAAGGTTGATAAGCTTGTTATTATTGAGGAATTGGATCCGATTATTGAGAATCATTGTAAGCAGCTTGGTATGGAGGTTACAGGTAAGGATGTTCTTCCGATTGAAGGAGAATTTTCACAGAATCTTATCGCAGAAAAGCTCGGCCTGCCAAAACCGGAGAGCTGCAGTTTGGATGAAACATTGCCGAACAGACCACCTGTCATGTGTGCAGGATGTCCTCACAGAGGATTGTTCTATACACTTCAGAAGAACAAGTGCACAGTACTTGGAGATATCGGCTGTTATACATTAGGTGCGGTTGCTCCGCTTAATGCAATGGAAATGACACTTTGTATGGGCGCTTCCATAAGCTCTATCCACGGCTTTAATAAGGCAAATGAAGGCAAGAGCGAAGGAAATACAGTTGCTGTTATCGGTGATTCAACTTTTATGCATTCCGGTATGACGGGACTTGCAAATATTGCATATAACCAGAGTAATTCAACCGTTATTATTTTGGATAATTCTATTACAGGTATGACCGGTCATCAGCAGAATCCTACAACAGGATACAACATCAAGGGTGACCCGGCCGGAAAGATTGATTTGGAGGCACTTTGCCGCGCGATGGGCTTTAACCGTGTGACGGTTGTTGACCCTTATGATTTGGATGCGTGTGACCGTGTAATCAAGGAAGAACTTCGTGCTGCAGAGCCATCCGTAATTATTAGCCGCAGACCTTGTGCATTGCTTAAATATGTAAAACATGAGAAACCGCTTCGTTGCGACGCAGAAAAGTGTGTAGGCTGTAAGTCATGTATGAAGCTTGGCTGTCCGGCTATCAGCATGAAGGATGGAAAGGCTGCAATCGATACAACCCTTTGTGTAGGTTGTGGAGTATGTAAGCAGCTTTGTAAGTTTGATGCGTTGCAGAGTCAGTAGAGAGTGAGGGTGAGAAGATATGACTAAAAATATTATGATCGTAGGTGTAGGTGGACAGGGTTCCTTGCTTGCCAGCAAACTTCTCGGCCACTTACTTTTAACAGAAGGATATGACGTAAAGGTTTCAGAGGTTCATGGAATGAGCCAAAGAGGCGGTAGCGTTGTTACATATGTGCGTTTTGGAGAAAAGGTATATTCTCCGGTTATTGACAAGGGCGAGGCTGATTTTATTGTATCGTTTGAGATGCTTGAAGCAGCTAGATATCTTGAATATCTTAAGAAGGACGGAAGAATTGTTGTGAATACACAGCAGATTGATCCGATGCCGGTTATTACCGGAGCTATGGAATATCCTTCTGATTTGCTTGCGAAGATGGAAGCTGTCGGTGCAAAGGTTGATGCCATGGATTGCTTGTCACTCGCAGAGGAGGCAGGTTCTTCAAAGGCAGTGAATATTGTACTTATGGGCAGACTGTCAAAGTATTTTGATATTCCTGTCGAAAAATGGGAGCAGGCTATTGATGAATGTGTACCTGCAAAATTTGCCGAATTAAACCACAAGGCATTTTTGCTTGGCAGAAAATAGTAATTATTGCGTGTCAGCACTAAAAAATATACATAAAGGAGCAAGATAAATGGGAAATTATTTTCAACCCGAAATTGAGACAATGCCACTGGAGCAGTTGCAGGCATTGCAGAGTGAGAGACTTGTTGAGCAGGTGAAATTCGTATATGACAATGTAGAATTTTATCGTGGAAAGATGGATGAAGCAGGGGTGAAGCCGGAGGATATTAAGGGTATCGAGGATTTGCACAAGCTTCCGTTCATTGAGAAGGACGATTTGCGCGATCAGTATCCGTACGGATTGCTTGGTGTACCTCTTTCTGAGTGTGTACGGATTCAGTCAACAAGCGGTACAACAGGTCGTCGAGTTGTAGCATTCTACACACAGGGAGATATTGATATTTGGGATGAGTGTTGTGCAAGAGCAATTGTTGCAGCAGGCGGTACAAAGGAAGACGTCGTACATGTATGCTACGGCTATGGCTTGTTTACAGGTGGTCCGGGTCTGAATGGTGGTTCACACAAGGTTGGTTCCCTGACACTTCCGATGTCATCAGGTAATACAGAACGTCAGTTGCAGTTCATGCAGGACCTCGGTTCAACCATTCTTTGCTGTACACCATCCTATGCAGCAAACCTTGGTGAGACAATTACAGAGAAAGGTCTTAAGGATAAGATTAAATTAAAGGCCGGTATTTTTGGAGCTGAGCCTTGGACAGAGGAGATGCGTCACAATATCGAGGAGACACTTGGCATTAAGGCATATGATATTTATGGCTTAACGGAGATTACAGGTCCAGGCGTTTCTTTTGAATGTGAGGAGCAGGCAGGTATGCATATTCAGGAGGATCATTTTATTCCTGAAATCATCAATCCGGAGACAGGAGAAGTTCTTCCGGAGGGCGAAATTGGCGAGCTTGTATTCTCATGTATCACAAAGAAGGCGTTCCCGCTTCTTCGTTACCGCACAAGAGATCTTTGCTACTTAACACGTAAGAAGTGTTCATGCGGTCGTACGCACGTACGTATGCATAAGCCAATGGGACGCAGCGATGATATGATGGTTGTAAAGGGTGTAAATGTATGGCCATCACAAATTGAGACAGTACTTCTTAATCAGGGATTCCAAGCGAACTACCAGATTGTAGTAGATCGTATCGGCAACAATGATACAATCGAGGTTCAGGTAGAGCTTACACCGGAGATGGTTGAGGCAAATGACAAGACAGTTGCAGCAAGAGAAGCTGAAATTGTTGCAGGTCTTAAATCAATGCTTGGAATTAAGGTTAACGTTAAAGTTGTTGAACCAAAAACAATCGAGCGTAGCGAAGGAAAAGCAAAGAGAGTTATTGATAAGAGAGATCTTTACAAATAATTTAACAAGGATGTAAGAAAACGCCGGGAATGGAAATGAGGGAAGGCTATGAAGCTAAATCAATCGAATTATCAAATTGCAGATAAGGATCGTTTGGCGGAAGAACTGTTCCAATTACGTTCCCGGCGACAATTTTGTTTTTTTGAAATGGACAATGAATTGTATTTTGAAAGCAGAATTCAATCACGTATAGACGCGGCAAAAGTGCGATTGCGTCTTTTCTGTCTGATTTTGATTCCGCTTTCGATTTTTATCCTGATGAACATTCTTTCGTTCATTCAATTTCTGGATGTTACTGCTTGTGCAAAGGAGCTTGCATTTAAGAAATGGCCGATTACGCTTCTGTCTATTTTTTTACTTGTGCCGTGTGTGATTGGATGGATAAAAGTTATATCATTGACACAATCACTCGTTCCGGGCGGTAAGCATAATGTGTATGAGGCAGATTCGAAAAAAGCAAAAGAAAAATATAATGATTTAATGCGCCAAAAAAACGAATTGGATGTTCAGATTCAAAGCAAAGAGATTGAGCTTGCCAAGCTATCAAAGGAACA
Organism: uncultured Lachnospiraceae bacterium; assembly: GCA_945492935.1. Lineage (GTDB taxonomy): Bacteria > Bacillota > Clostridia > Lachnospirales > Lachnospiraceae > Coprococcus_C. Next base: position 405 of record CALYVE010000042.1, on the reverse strand, counting down.
AAATGCGATAATTACAAATAATGAAACCGTCAAAACAAAGTTATCGATTCGCGCGGCTTCGGACGATACGGAAGAAGTCATAATGGAACGGGAACGTGAAAAACAAAAGCATATTGACATGCTAAATCAAAAGATTCAGGAAGAAAAAAACAAAATAACACAATCTGAGAATTATCTTCATGATTTGGAAATAGAATATAAAAGGGTTAAACTTGTTATTATACAATTTGCAATCGGCTTGATTTTAATCTATTTATTGCAAATCATTCCAGGCGGAAAGACGGATGCCATACTGGGAATCAGTGCCTATATTATCATCATTGTATTTGGGGTTCTGTATCAGAGTAAGTACAAATATACAATATTGTCCTATAATTTTGAACAAGATCCAACGCAATACAAGGA
>CALYVE010000041.1 GCA_945492935.1 uncultured Lachnospiraceae bacterium | reverse complement strand
CTTCCACACTTCTTTGTGTCTCATCTCCATAGCACAAAAAGTCATTCAGACGTTTTTATTTGTGCAATCTGCCGGGACAAAATTGAACACAAGACTTTTGAAACCCGAATCCTTATTCATAAAACAAGTGTATTTTAACGCAACTGCTCTATTTCTGCAATATAATCAATCGGAATATTTGTGCCATCCAGCATATGAATGATTCGTCTTATACTATCTATTTTTTTGACCTGCCCTTTTACCGTTTCGTATGAACCACCCGATTTTCTTTCGTCCGGCACAAAATAAGTAAAGGAATACGAACCGGAATCATGCATGATAATTTGTAGTTTACGATTTAATTCTTCCTTCACCGTCTCATCCGGTTCAACCCAGGTTGACGTAAAACGAGCCTTCTCCTCGATAGCCTCCTCATGACCCGTGAGTGCCGCAAAGGACCCAAACTGTGCCGCACGATCATACATACTCATACGCGGCCGACTCGTTGGAAACGGATATGGTAAATCGATAATATCCTCGTATGAATTTTTGCCTGTATCGTCCATTGTTCACACTCCCTTCTGTAAAAAGCTTCTTCCAATCCCCGACTCATCCGAAATCAGGCCTTGTGTCCGCCAATCTGTCCGTTTCGTGAAATTGTTGTCGCGCCCTCTTTTAAATTCATTCCCTTTAACACTGCGTTTTTGCCAAATTTCTTCTGTAAGTCAAGGATTGCCTTTTGCATATTACGTTCCTTATGCAACGCCTCTTCATCCATATCCTTATTCGTATCTGCAGAAATAAAGTCAAACAAATCCATCTGTTCGTAGGAAGCTGCCGCTTTCGCCTCTTTTTCCGGAAGCACATGATTGGCAACAACATTCAAACGACGGACAAGCAATGTCGCATCCATTATCTCATCAAACAGCTCCATCACCGCATCAACAATCTGCCGTGTGGAAGACGAATACTGTTTCAAATTTTTCGTTCCATTCGCATGCTTTGGCACACGTCTGCCATAACGGTCTTCTTTAACCTCTCCGTGATACATGGCGGCACGCTTCGGATCCTTCAGATTCTCGATATCATAACCAATGACAAGCACTAACTGATTTGTCATCAGTCCCTTTTTTACGAGATCGAGCACGAGTAATTCTGTCATTTCCCGAACAATGAGTTTTGCATGTTCACAATCATACGGCTCCTGCAATACCTGCCCTGTACTAAGGCTGTTATTTTCAGGCTTGTAGGCCTTTATATTCTCCAAGGTACATGGTTCATACCCCCAGGCATGGTCAATCAACAGTTCGGCATTAATGCCAAATAATTTGTATAACAAATCCTCATTGAAGAAATCTTTTGGTCCACCAAGGGAGCATCTGCAAATATCACCCATCGTATAAAGACCATTTGCCATAAGCTTCTTTGAAATGCCCGGCCCCACGCGCCAGAAATCTGTAAGTGGTTTGTGGCTCCAAAGCTGTCTTCGATAACTCGCCTCATCAAGCTCTGCAATGCGGACACCATCCTCATCCGGTTCCATATGCTTCGCCGTAATATCCATCGCAACCTTGCACAAATATAAATTTGTACCGATGCCCGCTGTTGCCGTAACGCCCGTCTCCTTAAGCACCGCGCGAATCATTGTCATCGCAAGCTCATGCGCAGTCATTTTGTAAGTATCCAGATAGGCGGTTGCATCAATAAACACTTCATCTACCGAATATACATGCATATCCTCAGGTGCCACATATCGCATGTAGATTTCAAATATTTTTGCACTGTAATCCATGTAATACTGCATTCGTGGCGATGCAACAATGTAGTCAATCGCAAGGGACGGATTATGCGCAAGTGCATTTGCATCGTATGACTTGTCTGTAAGCACATGGTCCGGTGCAAGCTGCTTGCGCATTGCATTTGCATCCTTCACCTTGGAAATCACTTCAAACAATCTTGCACGTCCCGGTATCCCGTACTGCTTAAGAGACGGTGAAACCGCAAGGCATATCGTTTTTGCCGTTCGACTCTCGTCTGCGACAACAAGATTCGTCGTTAACGGGTCAAGGCCACGTTCCACACATTCCACGGATGCATAAAATGATTTTAAGTCGATTGCAATATAGCTTCGACTTTTTTTATTATTTTCCGAGGTCTCGCCGGCAGTGCAATCAGAGAATTGCTGATGAAGCGCTTCTTTCTGATTCGCTATTTGATTGTCTGTAGAACCGTTTAATTTATCCATTCCCATAATCTCCAAACAACGTTTTACCTGTTACAAAAAAAACATCTGAATGCACTGCCGGCAAGCCCCGGTAAAAATAGAGCCATACGCACTTGCGCACAGCCCTATCCTACAGGAGCTTCATCAGCTTGCAATTCTTGATTCCATCACTCCAGAAATCCTTGCGCTCCTTATTTTTTACCTGACATATAATCGACGAGTTCATGGCGCCATGTCCGACAATCAGAACATCCTTCCCTTGCTCTACAAGCGGCATAGCAACCTCTCGGAGAAACTCGCCTGTTCTTGCAAAAAGTTCATCCATACTCTCACCGCCTGCAACCGGCACTTTGTACTCTGCCGGTGTCTTGAAAAATACCGTCATCGGACAATTCGGAATTTCATAGCATCGTTCGGTTCCTTCAAACTCACCAAAGCACATTTCTATCAATCGATTATCTACGATAATCGGAACATCCCGTCCCTGCAAAAAAATCTCTGCCGTTTCCCTCGCTCTTACAAGGGGCGAACAATAACATACATCAAAATGAATGTCTGCACATTCCTTCGCTGCATCCGCAGCCATCTTACGCCCATCGTCATTCAAGGGAATATCGGTTCTTCCCTGTAATTTATATTTCATATTCCAATCCGTTTTTCCGTGTCGCATTATATAAAGCATATCCGTCTCCTATGATTTTTCATTCTTCTTTTCACAAAGTATTTATCCGTCAATCCCTATGCAGAAAGCAAAGCTCCCCGATAATCAAAAAGTCTGAAAACTTCTATCTGCGGTCAAGTAATACCACAACATCACCTTCAACAAGCTTTGTATTGTCTTCCGGTTGAATAATTCGATTTTTTCGACGAATCATAAGAATAAATGTCCTGCGCGAAATATCAAGCTCCTTAATCTGCTTATCAATCCATTCGTGATTGTCCTCAAGACAAACCTCCTCCAGACGTGCGTCGACAGAACGTTTCTCCGTACTTGTAAGCAAAACGCAATCCTGCTGTTTTAGCACAAAATCATCCTCCGGCGAATACACCTCCCCACCGCGAATGATACCCGCAACATAAAGGCCATGCGGAAGAGAAAGCTCACTTACTGTTTTTCCGCACTCTGCTTCATGCGCATTAATCTCAATCGAAATATAATCAGCCTGACGACTTGCATAATTTCCTGTCTTAATACGTGTATAGTATTCAACAAAGCCCGCACTAATAATACCGGTCGGAATTGCAACAAGACCCACACCGAGAAACGAAATAATAATCGCAACCGCCTTACCCGCAACGGTAATCGGATAAATATCTCCATAACCAACCGTAAGAAGTGTCGAAACCGACCACCAAATGCCTGAAAACGCATTTTCAAAATTTTCCGGTTGTACCTGATGCTCCAGACTGTACATACACATGGAAGACATCAAAAGCATTATAAAAATGATAAACACTGCCGATAAAATCTGATTTTTCTTATCCTTTAATACATCTGTAATAACGTTAAAAGCATCATATGTTGCATTGAGCTTAAACAAACGCATAATACGAACAACGCGAAGCATACGAAGTGCAACGAAGCCATTAGTAAATAACGGAGCAAAGTATGATGCGATTGTAAGGAAATCCACAATTCCATAGAAGGAAAAAACAAACAACAGGACCGCTTTCCCGGGAGATTCATTTTCATATAAATAAGGAGCCGTCCAAAGTCGAAGCAGATACTCAATTGTAAATACAACAATTGTCACAAACTCAATACCTGACAAAACCGGTTTCAAAAAAGCCAGTTCGTCAAATGTCTGCAGAAATGTAGCTGTAATGCTTATTACAATCAGGAATGAAATAATAATATCGAAAACCGTGCTCGGAAGATCTGTTTTATTTCCAATCTGAATAATACGGAACAGTCTTCGTTTTTTCTTCTCAAATTCACTCACAAAGCTACACCTCCTAAAAATCTATATAGAATTATAATAAAGTGTTGACACTTCCGTCAATATTTGTTTATTTTCCAACTCTTTTTTTGCAACTTTTATATTGAAAATCATATAAATTTGTTCTATCATAGTGTCCTACGTTATTATATTAAAAGTAATGCTTAAACAGAGAGGAACATTTTTATGGATTCACTTAAGTACATCAAACCAAAGCTTTTTAGCACACTAAAAGGCTATACGAAGGAACAATTAATCAAAGATATCATTTCCGGTATCATCGTTGCAATTATCGCATTACCGCTTTCCATTGCGCTTGCTATTGCATCCGGTGTCAGACCTGAGCAGGGTCTTTATACCGGTATCATGGCCGGATTTTTCATTTCTTTTTTAGGTGGTAGCCGTGTTCAGATTGGCGGTCCAACTGCTGCCTTTGTTGTAATCATATATGGCATCATCTTGGATTACGGCATGAGCGGACTTACAATCGCTACGCTTCTTGCCGGTATCATCATGATTATTATGGGTATTTTCAAGTTTGGAAACCTGATTAAATTTATTCCAAAGACAATCACCATCGGTTTTACCGCCGGTATCGCTGTCGGTATTTTTGCCGGTCAGCTTAAGGATTTCTTTGGACTTGACATGGGCGCTGTTCCGGCTGAGTTTGTCGACAAGATTAAGGCTTACGCAGAAAACTTTAGCAGCATCAACTGGGTAACCCTCGGTATCGGTATGCTTGCACTTTTCATTCAGATTTTCTGGCCAAAAATTTCACAGAAGATTCCGGGCTCACTCGTTGCCATCATCATAACGACATTAATTGTTCAGCTTGCTGATCTTAATGTTCTTACAATCGGTGATTTATATACAATAAAGGCCGGTTTCCCAGCCTTCACCGCTCCGGAATTAAGTTTTTCCCTTGTAAAAAAATTAATCTCACCGGCATTTACAATTGCGATTCTTGCTTCTATTGAATCGTTACTTTCCTGTGTCGTTTCAGATGGTATGATCGGCGGACATCATCGTTCCAATGCGGAGCTTGTCGGTCAGGGTGTTGGTAATATTGTATCCTCATTATTTGGCGGTATTCCTGCAACAGGTGCAATCGCACGTACAGCCGCAAACGTAAAAAACGGTGGTCGTACACCAATCGCAGGTATGGTTCATGCTGTCACATTACTTTTGATTTTATTATTCCTCATGCCATATGCATCGATGATTCCTATGACATGTCTTGCTGCAATATTAATTATTGTTGCATACAACATGAGCGGCTGGAGAACCTTTGCGCACATGTTAAAGACCGCTCCAAAAAGCGATATTCTCGTTCTTGTCGCAACCTTCCTTTTAACCGTTTTCTTCGACCTCGTCATTGCAATCGAAATCGGTATGGTTATGTCTGCCTTCCTTTTCATGAAACGTATGTCTGACGTAGCCGAGGTAAAGCCATGGGTATATCATGAAGATCTTGATGAGAATGAAATCTCAGAGCACACAGACTTAAAGATTGTACCAAAAAATACAATGGTATACGAAATTACAGGACCTATGTTCTTTGGTGCCACGGAAGATTATCTTGCATTTGCAAACGAAAAGAATAAGAACGTGTTGATTCTTCGTATGCGTAACGTTCCCGCTATGGATATTTCAGGTCTCGAGTCTCTCGTTGACGCACTTGAAATATGCCACAAAAAGCACATCACCCTGCTTCTCTCTCACGTTAACGAGCAACCACTTCGCGTCATGAAAAAAGCAGGCTTCATCGAAAAACTTGGCGAAGAAAACCTTTGCGAGAATATCAACGCCGCCCTTGCCCGTGCCGCATCATTAGGGACGTAGCTTTTGTCACGACCATTGGTACTTTGTCACGACCATTGGTACTTTGTCATAAACGTTAAATTCAAAAACTATAACAGAAAGAAGCGTCAGCAAACGGATATGCCCCTCCAAACTTCGGACACATGTCATTATGCTGACGCTTTTTCTAATTCTTCAAATTGTTCTTATTTTGCTAATTATTCGAATTGTTCTGAATATATTAATTACCCCAATTATATTTCTTAACTAAAATACTTGAATTCTGTCCGCCAAATCCAAACGCATTTGACATCGCGATATTTACGGTCTGTTTGCGCGCAACATTTGGCACATAATCAAGATCACACTCCGGATCCGGATTATCAAGATTTAGTGTTGGTGGCACAATATCATCCTGTACGGACTTTACACATGCGATTGTCTCAATAATGCCGCCTGCACCCATCATATGGCCTGTAGAACCCTTTGTAGATGAAACTGCAAGCTTGCCCGCATAGTCTCCAAACAAGGTGTGAATTGCCTTTGTCTCAATGACATCGCCCTTCGGCGTAGATGTGCCGTGCGTGTTAATGTAATCAACCTCTTCTGGCTTTATACCCGCCTTTTCAATGCTTTTTTTCATACATGCAATCGCTCCGATTCCTTCCGGATGAGGGGAAGTAACGTGATAACCGTCTGTGCTGTTTGCCCAGCCAATGACAGATGCATGAATCTTGGCACCTCTTGCCTTTGCATGCGCCTCCGTCTCGATAATAATACAGCCACCGCCTTCGCCCATAACGAATCCGTCACGTGTAGCATCAAATGGTCTTGATGCTGTTGCCGGCTCTTCATTTCGAGTTGATAATGCGTGTGCCGCCGTAAGTCCCAATATGTTGAGTGGAGAAATTGCCGCCTCTGCACCAACACAAAGTACAACATCAGCCTCGCCACTCTTCAAAATCATAATACCGGTTGAAAGTGCATCTGCACCTGACGAACAAGCTGTTGTAACAGTAAGACTCGGTCCTCGAAAGCCCTTTGCAATCGCAATCTGTGCAGCTGCCACATTTCCGATAATCTTTGGCACAAAACGTGGGCTGACCTTAGAATGCGCACCTGTGCTAATACCATCCTGTGTTTCTGCAATTGTCGCAATTCCTGCATATGCTGTACCGACTACAATTCCGATACGTTCTGCCGGCACTTTGCGTTCCTCAATGTTATCCGGATTTAGTCCTGCATCCGTAAGTGCCTCCTCAGCGGCAGCATACCCATACTGCATGAACAAATCCATTTCACGTGTAAGCTTCTTAGGCATAAACTGTTCAGGATTAAAATCCTTTACACAACCTGCAAATTTAACCGGCAAATCCGTTACATCAAATCGCGTGATTGGTTCAACACCACGTACACCATCGATTAATGCTTTCCAAAAATTCTCTACACCGATTCCTATTGGTGTAACAGCACCCATACCGGTAATTACTACCTGATCTCCCACTACGCTACCTCCTTAGTTTTTCTCGTTCTGTGCCCAATCGCGCTCCTTAATCTCAACACGTCGAATCTTACCGCTTACGGTCTTAGGAAGTTCCTTAACAAACTCAATCAACTTTGGTCGCTTGTAAGAAGCAAGGTTTGACTTGAAAAATTTGTTCATTTGCTTTTTGAGATCATCGTTGCCTTCCACGTCATCTGTAAGTACAACGGTTGCCTTAATCGCCTGTCCTCGAATCGGATCCGGCACGGAAGTAACCGCACACTCTAAAACATATGGAAGCTTCATGATTTCATTTTCTATTTCGAAAGGACCAACACGATAACCTGTAGACTTAATAACATCATCTACACGACCAACATACCATAAATATCCTTCATCGTCCATATATGCGGTATCGCCGGTATGATAATATCCCTCATAAATAACATTCTCTGTACGTTTCTCATCGAGATAGTAACCCATAAATAATCCTGCCGGATATCCATCACGAACATCAATTACAATCTCGCCTGTCTCGCGTTCGTTGCAAAGTGTTCCATCCGGACGCATAACCTTAACCTTATATTGCGGACTTGGTTTGCCCATAGAGCCCGGAATCGGACGCATTCCCTCAAGATTGCAAATCGTAAGCGTCGTCTCTGTCTGACCAAAGCCCTCCATAATCTTAAAGCCGGTCTTACGGTAAAATTTCTCATAAATCTCCGGATTCAATGCTTCTCCGGCCGTTGTAACATTCGTAAGAGACGAAAGATCAAACTTGTCAAGATTCATATGCACAAGCACACGGTAAACAGTAGGCGGTGCACAGAAAGTCGTAATCTTGTACTTCTCAATCATCTCTAATATATGATTTGCATAAAATTCATCAAAATCGTATGTGAATACAGCAGCCTCACAAAGCCACTGTCCGTATAATTTGCCCCAGAGTGCCTTGCCCCAGCCGGTATCACTTATTGTAAAATGAATACCGTCACTCTTGACCTGCTGCCAGTATTTTGCAGTTACATAATGACCAAGTGCATATTTGTATGTGTGTTCAGCAATCTTAGGATAAGAAGTCGTTCCGGATGTGAAAAACATAAGCATAGGGTCGTTTCCTCCCGGAAGACTTGCCGGCTTCTTGTATTCTGAAGAAAAATATTTCATATCGCGGTTAAAATTACGCCAGCCCTTCAGTGTTGATGTACCAACCATAATTTTAGCCTTAAGTCCGTCATAGTTCTTGGCAGCACGTTCAACCTCAACCGCAACCTTTCCATCGGATGTACAAATAACCGCATCCACCTTCGCAGCCTTAAAACGATATTCAAAATCCTTCTTAACAAGCAGGTTCGTCGCAGGAATCGCAACCGCACCAATCTTGTGTAATGCAAGAATCGCAAACCAGAACTGATAATGTCTCTTAAGCACCAGCATAACACGGTCACCGCGCTTAATGCCAAGGAACCGGAAATAGTTTGCCGCTCTGTTAGAGTAAACCATCATGTCCTTAAAGGTAATCCGTCGTTCCTTTCCATCATTTGAAATGTGCAGCATCGCAAGCTTATCCGGCTTTGTCTTACCGAGCACATCTACCACATCAAATGCAAAATTAAAATTGTCATCATTGTGAAACTCAATGCCACTTAACACTCCGTTGTCGTCTTTACATACGGATACATACTTACCTGCAATTCCCTCTACCGGCTGCATCTCCTGTTGACCCATCTTGTTTGTCCTCTTTTCTTAATTATCTCTATCATAATTTGTTACAAATAGTTTTTACTAATCTCTTACGTAGTATTCAAAACTACATCTCGTATATTGTAAAGCCAAATATTCAAAAAGTCAAATAAAAAAAGATGCTATATTCAAAGTATAGCATCTCCTTAAATGAATTTATTTAATCCAATCTTCCGCGATTTAAATTTTTTAAAAGTTTTTCAACCTCTTTCAACGTCGGCGGGTTCATACGTTTCATCAGCTCCCCCTTGCGGCCATAGAGCATATCCTTCTCT
>CALYVE010000040.1 GCA_945492935.1 uncultured Lachnospiraceae bacterium | reverse complement strand
GGAGCCGAAAGCAGCTGCTGGATTCTGACGATGATCGAAACCGCAAAGATTCATAGCCTGAGTCCTGAAGGCTGCATGTTGAGCTTGCACCGAGAATTTCTATTCATGCGGTATTGGTTGATGTATACGGTGAAGGTGTTCTCATTATGGGCGATAGCGGCATTGGAAAGAGTGAGGCTGCATTGGAACTTATTAGAAGAGGTCATCGTCTTGTTTCCGATGATGTTGTTGAAATCAAAAAAGTCAGTGAGGAAACATTAGTAGGCACCGCTCCGGATATACTCAGACATTTTATCGAATTACGAGGCATAGGCATTATTGATGTAAAGACAATGTTTGGTGTAGAATGTGTTAAGGAAACTCAGACAATTGATCTTGTCATTAATTTGGAAGAGTGGAACAAGGATGCAAATTATGATCGTATGGGTCTGGAGGATCAGTATATGGAGTTCCTCGGAAATAAGGTTGTAAGTCATTCAATTCCGATTCGACCGGGACGAAATATTGCTGTTATTGTAGAATCTGCAGCGGTAAATCATCGTCAGAAAAAAATGGGATACAATGCAGCACAAGAGATGTATAATCGTGTTACACAGAATTTCAGTAAAAATAATTCACAAGGATAAAAACAATAAAGGGAGATAAAACGATGGCGAAATATGTATTTGGTGTAGATATTGGAGGAACAACCGTTAAGCTTGGTTTGTTTACGGTGGAAGGCGAATTACAGGACAAATGGGAAATACCAACGAGAGTTGATGAAGGCGGTAAGTATATTTTAGAGGATATTGCGGCATCACTCGAGGCGAAGCTTGTTGAGAAATCAATCAGCAAATCGGATGTTGCGGGTGTAGGTATGGGTGTGCCGGGTCCTGTAAAAGCAGATGGAACCGTTCTTCGATGCGTAAATCTAGGCTGGGGAATATTTAATGTTGCGGAAGAGATGACACGTCTTACCGGTTTAACTGCGAAGGTTGGTAATGATGCAAATATGGCTGCCCTTGGTGAAATGTGGCAGGGTGGCGGAAAAGGCTACAAGAATATTGTCATGGTTACACTTGGCACAGGAGTTGGCGGTGGTATCATTATTGATGGAAAGATGCTTTCCGGCGTTAATGGAGCAGGCGGTGAGATTGGACATATTCGTGTGAATGAGGAGGAGTCCGAAACATGCGGTTGTGGATTAAAGGGTTGTCTGGAGCAATATACTTCAGCAACAGGTATTGTACGTATGGCAAATATTGCAATCAACAATTCTGAACGTCCATCTTCTCTGCGTAATGTACAATATATTTCGGCGAAGGAGGTATTTGACGCTGCAAAAAATGGTGATGAGCTTGCTTGCGAACTTGTAGAAAATCATGGAAAATGTCTCGGCACAGCACTTGCACAGATTGCATGCGTTGTTGATCCTGAGGTTTTTGTTATTGGCGGAGGTGTTTCAAAAGCCGGTTCTATCATTACGGATACAACTGCCAAATATTTCCGGGAATACGCTTTCCATGCATGCCGCAAGACAAAATTTGCACTTGCTACGTTAGGAAACGATGCAGGAATTTACGGTGGAGCATGTGCGGTTCTTGAGGCTTAATTGTATAAATAGTCTTAGAAAGCATAAAAGTTGTCAAAAAATTGTATAGATTTTAACATTGAATAAATGAAGCCTATATTGTATATTTATAGCGTATAAATAGGTTTCATTTATTTTTTTTGTATCTATAAATGATACACGGAAACGATTGCTACGCAATCGTGAAAATATGGGGTTGCAAAATGAAAGACAAATTAAACGGTATTATATATAAAGAATATGAACCGATGAGCAGACATTCTACGTTTCGAATCGGAGGGGAAGCACGCTATTATATTACCCCTGCAAGCATAGAGAAGCTTTTGCAGGCAATTCATGCATGTAAAGAGAGTAATGTTCCGTATGTAATTTTAGGGAACGGAAGTAATGTGCTGTTTTTGGATGAAGGATATAAGGGTGCTGTGATTGCAATCGGTGATGCAATGAGCGATATTTCGATAGAAGATGAGACGATTTATGCGCAGGCAGGCGCAATGCTTGCCAAGATTTCAATGCTTGCGAAGGAACATTCTCTGACGGGGATGGAATTTGCTTCGGGTATTCCCGGGACAATTGGCGGAGCAATTGTGATGAATGCCGGTGCGTATGGCGGAGAGATGAAAGATATTGTTGTATCGGTTGATTTGTTAGAGGATGATGAGATTCATACGTATTCCTGCGAGCAGATGCAATTTGCATATCGTCACAGTATTGTAGATGCGACAAAGATTGTTGTCGGTGTGAAGCTTCGTTTGAAGAATGGTGATTACAATCAAATTGTTGCGAGAATGGAAGAACTAAAAACAGCCAGAGTGATGAAGCAGCCGCTTGAATATCCTAGTGCGGGTTCGACTTTTAAGAGACCGGAAGGATATTTTGCTGCAAAATTAATTGATGATTGTGGCTTGCGAGGCTTTCGGGTCGGCGGAGCAATGGTATCAGAAAAGCACTGCGGATTTGTTGTAAATTATGACCATGCCACGGCAAATGATGTTATCACCCTGATGGATGTTGTTACAAAGAAGGTTTATGAAACGTTTCAGGTAACATTAGAACCGGAGGTGAAGATTATACGATGCGATTTGTAATTGTTACAGGTATGAGCGGAGCGGGCAAATCAACAGCCCTTCGTACGCTTGAGGATTTAGGCTTTTTCTGTGTGGATAATCTTCCGGTTATGTTGATTCAGCGTTTTGCGGATATTGCCCATGATGACAAATTAGAGGTTGATAATGTGGCGATAGGTGTCGATATCAGAAGTGGAGAAGCGCTAGGTCAGCTTTCTGTTTGTTTGGAAGAAATGAAGAAATCCAACTATAATTATGAAATTTTGTTCTTGGATGCTACCGAAAAGGTGCTTGTAAAACGATTCAAGGAAACACGAAGAGCGCATCCGCTTTCACGTGGAGGAAGAATTAACGAAGGAATTGCAAAAGAGCGCGAAAAGATCGAATTTCTTAAGCAGCGGGCGGATTACATTATTGATACAAGCACACTGCTGACAAGAGAGTTAAAGTCAGAGCTTGACAAGATATTTGTTTCCGGCGATGAATACAAAAATATGATTATTACAGTGATGTCTTTTGGATATAAGTATGGGATTCCGAGAGATTCGGATTTAGTATTTGATGTTCGGTTTTTACCAAATCCATATTATGATGTCAATCTGCGCCCGATGACAGGAAATGATGAACCGGTTGCGCAGTATGTAAAAAATTGTGAAGAATATGATTCGTTTCTGAATAAATTAACGGATATGATTTCGTTTTTGTTGCCTCAATATCAAAAAGAAGGCAAAAACCAGCTTGTGATTTCGGTTGGTTGTACAGGTGGTAAGCATAGGTCAGTCACAGTGGCCAATGCATTGCATAAGGAATTGAGTGAGCTTCCATATACGGTTCGTTTGTTCCATCGTGATATTGCGAAGGACCGAATCGTCAAAGGTGAATAAAGATGACATTTTCGAGTCAGGTAAAATATGAGCTTGCTTCCCAGATGAGCTCATCGAGACATTGCAGACTTGCAGAACTGACTGCACTTGTGGCAATGTCCGGAACAATTGAAGATGGAATTTGGTATCATGATAGTGAGAATGATTTGCTGCAGGAGCGTATCCAAAAAATACAGCATTTGCTCAAATGTGACGTGAATGATGATGAGTCAAGGCTTGCTATGAAGATTTCCTTGTGCGAGGATTCTTTTTTGATTGATCCGATATTAATTGAGCGCAGTTGTTGTAAGCAGGCTTTTGTGAGAGGGGCATTTTTGGCTGCCGGATCGGTTACGGATCCAAACAAGGGTTATCATTTTGAGGTTGTATGTGCCTGTGATTTGCATGCCCGTCTGCTCTTGCAAAGCATTCAGAGTTTTGGACTTCATCCAAAATTAATTGAACGTAAGAAATATTATGTGGTATATATTAAGGACGGTTCTGAAATTGTTGACATATTAAATGTCATGGGGGCTCATAATTCTCTCATGAATATGGAAAACGTGCGTATACTGAAGGATATTAGTAATCGTGTCAACCGACGGAATAATTGTGACACATCCAACATCAAAAAAACAGTAAATGCTGCACAAAAATGCGTGAAGGATATCCTTTATATTGAGGAGACGAAAGGACTTGCTTATTTGCCGTCCCATTTGAAGGAAATAGCTATGTTACGAGTTGAACAGCCGGATATGCCGTTGGTGGAACTTGGCCGGTGCTTAGACCCACCGCTTGGTAAATCCGGTGTCAATCATAGATTAAGAAAAATCAGCGAAATAGCCGACGAGCTAAGGAGGATATAAAAATGACAAACAAGACAGTTACAGTGAAGTTACCAAATGATGCAGATGCAAGACCGGTTGCAATCCTGGTACAGATTGCAAGCAAATTCGAAAGCCGTATTTTTATTGTTGATAACAACAAGAAAAGTAATGCAAAAAGCATTATGGGAATGATGAGCCTTGATTTTGTGAATGGTGATACATTATCTGTTGAAGCGGAAGGTGCAGATGAGACAGATGCCGTTAATGAGATGGCTGCATATCTTGAGTCCTGTACAGCATAAGAGTCGGTTGTAAATTGCTAGAAATGCTTATAGTTTGTTGCACGATTAGCCATTTTATGATACAATATTCCTCATGATAAGGTTGCAGGGGAGGTAATGCAATGGGAAAACTTAGCAGTATTCTGGGGAAAATACCGTTTTTGTCCGCAATTGGCGGAAAAAAGAAATCATCGAAAAGTAATGTTGAATTACAATATGATAAAGCAATCAACCTTATGGAAAACGGCAATTCCGAGGAAGCTGTAGAAATCCTCGAGAAGATTGTTGATATCTCTGTTATGGATCAGGAATATAAGAATTTTGGCGCAGATTCATTAAAGATTTTGGGTGAGTTATATGAGTCTGGTAAGTATAGCAACTGTAAGGTTGATATTGATAAGGCAAAGGCAGCTGCCTACTACGAGAAATATATCAATATTAACAAGGATGGCGAGATGATTTACAAGCTTGCCAAAATGTTGCTGGAGATTCAGAATTTTTCAAAGGCGATTACATATTTCGAGAAGTCTACGGAGTGCGGCATCAAGGCTGCATATATGAATTTAGGTAGTATTTACGAGAATGGTCTTAACCGTGTTGACCAGTATGGCAACAAGAGTGATTTTGTTGTGCCGGTTGATTATGAGAAGGCTATGATTTGGTATAAGCGTCTTGCAGATCAGGGTGATTCAAAGGCACAGTCAGCATATGAGCGTGTTGAATATGCAAGCAGTCACACAGACAGTATTGAGTTTGAAGAGAAGGATAAGCTTTATACAGAGATTGCAGAGGCAAGACGTGCAAAGGGCAAAGAGCCAAGATACAAAGCTATTGAGGCTTCCCGTTTGCAGTATCAGTATACATATGTTCATAACCAGGTTGACGGATACATTCATAAACTGCCGAAAGACTGGGTCAAGACGATTAATGAGCAGACAGAAGAGGAATATTATGCACCGAGTCTTACATACAAGGATTTTGCCATGTATGTTTCGTATGACAGTATTCCAAGAGATTCCAAGAAGACATTAGAGAATTATCTTCGCTATTGCAATGATGCGTTTGACGAGGAATTGCAGTTGAAGGCATATATTACAGAGTATGCAGATGGTATTTGTACAACGTTCTACCACAAAGAGATGGAGAAGGGTGTTGTTACATTTGCATTTTATCAGGGCAAGCGTCTTGCATGTATGAAATTCGTTTGTGCATCCATGGAGATTATTGAGCAGTACGAAGAGATTATTTTTGAGACTGCAAACTCATTTGCGTTTGTTGATCCTACGCTTGTCAGTGACCAAAGCCTGAATCGTAAGGATAATCAGTACTACAGTGAGGCTGTTTACTGTTATTATCTTGAGGATTACGAAGGCGCAATGGCTGCTGCAAAGCAGGCATTAAAGCTTGGAAGCATCAAGGCAAGTTATTTGCTCATTGAGTTATATTTTGATGATGATTCTCCATATAAAGATATTGAGAAGACAATCAGCTATGCGAAGCAGTTGTTTGAGGCAACAAAGGATCCGGATCTTGCATTCCTGCTTGGTAATATTTATGACCAGCAGCTTAAGGATTACGTAAAGGCTTTGAACTGGTATGAGAATGCCCATCGCTTAGGACACAAACGAGTAAGCTTCTATCTCGGAAGATTTTATTATTATGGTTTGCTTCGTACAAAGCGTGACGGAATAAAGGCGTTGCAGTATTTTAAGGAAGCACAGTCAAATGGTATTCTTGAGGCTGAGGCATACATCAAAGATATTCAGGAACTTGGCAGTGAGGACTTACAGAGCGCTGTCGAAAAATGGGAGCGTGCGGTTGAAGCAGGAAGTGGTGCTTCTGCACTTAAGGTTGCACTTTACAAGCAGAGTCAGGTGTTCTATATAGCAAATTCTTACGAGATTGAGAAGGCTTTTCAGGAAGCACTTGATTTGGGCAGCTACCAGGCTGCTTACGAGCTTGGTAAGATTTATCAGCAGCAGGAAGCTGACGAAAATTACAGAGGAGAGATTCGCAGCCTGTCATACTTTGAAAAGGCATATGACAATGGGTATGACGGATTTGATAAAGAGAATCTCTTCAAGATTATCGAGTTTAAGGCAAACAGTACAGATGATAAGGATGCAAAGATTGCATATTATCTTCAGAGTGCCAAGGTAGGATATGTACCGGCGGTCGATAAGATTACCGAGTTGGTCGATAAGATCAATCCGGAGATTGAAGCCTTATATAAAGAACTGATTGAGATTGCAGAAACCGGTGATGATTCGGCTATCATTGCGATGAACAAACTGGAGAAGAAATACAATGATCTTATTATTAAGCAACCAACAAGTGCGCAGAAGATTATTCAGAATAAGTTCTTCCGTTTGTTTGTTCCAAAGGAATGTACAGCCGTAATCAATGATGAGGGCGGTACAATCAAGTTTGCCGATTCCATCGTTGAATTTGCAGTTGCCGAGATGCCTGTCAATGCGGATGATGAAGAGAATTACTTAAAGATTTACAAATTAATCTTGTCTGAATATTTACCGGATGATAATGCAGAGATTATTATTGCGAACTCTCGTATGATTGGTTCCGGTATGAGAGAGACGAAGAATAATATCCATTCATACAGTATTCTTTTGATTAGTTCAAAGAATCAGTATTTGTTTAAGCTTAGCTCGCGTGACCGTAGAGAGCTTATCATGTTCAAGGATAAGGTACATCAGATTGCACAGTCTCTTGTAGAAACAGGAGAAATTTATGTTGCAACCGGTGATGCGAAGAAGAAGATTGGTCTTTCATTCCTGTTGCAGTCAAATGAAAGCGGTTTCTTATCGATTGGTAAGATGGATTAATTGAATATATACTTCGGGGTAGGGTGTAATTCCCAGCCGGCGGTAATTGTATATGCTACATAAGCCCGCGAGCCATAAGGCATGACTTGGTGTGATTCCAAGGCCGACAGTACAGTCTGGATGGAAGAAGTAATCATTTGTTTTTGGATGCATAAAATGTCTCGAAGTAGATTACTTTGGGACATTTTTTGAATTACTGCGGACTTGTGGTGCTGGATCCTGACGGCGGTGCAATAAAAGGAATTACTGATGAAGCAAAGTTAGCTGATAATGCAGTGCTTTCTGATGGATTGAAAAAGTTTGGAGGATGAAGAATGGCATTTTGTGAACAATATATGTTACGGGCAATTGAACTTGCAAGGAAAGGGAAAGGCGCAGTGAATCCGAATCCGCTGGTTGGGGCAGTCATCGTAAAGGATGGACGAATCATCGGTGAAGGCTATCACGCAAGCTATGGTACATTGCATGCTGAACGTGATGCATTTGCAAACCTGACGGAAGATGCAGCCGGCGCAGAAATGTATGTTACATTGGAACCTTGTTGTCATTATGGGAAGCAGCCACCTTGTGTTGAGGCAATTGTTGAGCATAAGATTGCAAAGGTTTATGTCGGATCTGATGATCCAAATGAAAAGGTAGCCGGAAAGGGTATTATCTACCTGAAAGAACATGGGATTGCTGTGGAAACGCATTGTATGAAAGAAGAATGCGATGCTTTGAATTATGTGTTCTTTCACTATATTACTACAAAAAAACCTTATGTTATTGCAAAATACGCTATGACGATGGATGGAAAAATTGCTTCGTATACAGGTAAAAGCCAATGGATTTCAAATGAGACATCCCGAGCCCTTGTCCAGGAAATGCGCAATGAATATGTAGGAATTATGGTTGGAATCGGGACGGTTCTTACAGATAATCCGATGCTGACATGCAGAATCCCCAATGGGCGAAATCCTATCCGGATTGTTTGTGACACAAGGCTTCGGATTCCGCTTGACTGCAAGCTGGTACAAACGGCGGATGTAAATCCGACGATTGTAGCTTATGGAGCAGGCTTTGAGCAGCCGGATAAATTAGCAGATTTGGAGACTGCGGGGGTTGTATTAATTTCAGTACCCGTTGTAGAAAATCATATTGATTTGAAGGTGTTAATGAATCAGTTAGGAGAACGCCAAATAGATAGTATTTTACTTGAAGGCGGAGGCATGATAAATTACAGTGCATTTGAAGCAGATATCGTAAATGAAGTTGATGTTTTTGTTGCTCCAAAAATTTTAGGCGGAGAAACGGCAAGAACACCTGTCGAAGGAAAAGGATTTGAGAATCCTGATTTGGCAAAAAAGTTCTCTGTATACAGCACAGAAATAATTGATGGCGATGTATATATTCGGTATCGGAAAGAAAAGAGGAACTAGGAATGTTTACCGGAATTATTGAAGAGGTTGGAGAAATTAAATCAATCCAAAAAGGAGCGAAGTCAGCAAGGCTTACAATTAAAGGTGTTGTTGTGACGAAGAACTCGCACATCGGCGACAGTATAGCTGTAAATGGTGTTTGTCTGACTGCGACAACGATTGAGGGCGATTTGTTTACAGCTGATGTTATGGCAGAGACGATGCGACGAAGTGCACTCGGACGGCTTGCTGCGGGAAGTAAAGTAAATTTAGAACGTGCCATGCCCGCGGATGGCAGATTCGGAGGACACATTGTATCCGGTCATATTGACGGAACGGGTACGATTCGTTCCATGAAAAAAGAGGAAAATGCAGTGTGGGTCGAGGTGGAAGCATCCCAACAATTACTACGATACATTATTGAGAAGGGGTCGATTGCAATCGATGGAATCAGCCTTACGGTTGCTTACGTCGATGATACGTCTTTTAAGGTGTCAATTATCCCGCATACGGGAAGTGCAACAACCTTACTTGATAAAAGGGTTGGAGACGTAGTCAATCTGGAAAATGATGTAATTGGCAAATACGTCGAGAAGCTGTTGCATACGACCGAAGAGCAAACAAAGGAAGCTACATCGGCCATTGATACTAATTTTTTAGCGAAACATGGTTTTTTATAAATAAGCAATTCTAACAGAAAAGAGGATATAACAATGGAAT
>CALYVE010000039.1 GCA_945492935.1 uncultured Lachnospiraceae bacterium | reverse complement strand
AAGGTCGAGGCTACTCTCAACTCGTTGATAATCGAGATGGAGAACCGCTACCAGCTTCTCAAGAACGCCCATACGCGCAATATCGAGGAATATAACGACAAGATCAAGGACGGTGTGCTGGATAAAACTCAGGGTCACAAATTCCTTCCCTATATTGTGGTTGTGGTCGATGAGTTTGCCGATCTGATCATGCAACTCAAAAAGAGCGTTGAGATCAGTCGAAAATACCAATATTCTGTCTTTATCGATAAGCATATGGAAGATTCGGAATTTCTTAAAAATTTATCCGTAGAAAATCGTAAAACACTATTGGAAGGCGGAAGGCTTTTGTTGTCATTTCGAACAGATTCCGAACGAATGAAGGGGCTTGATGTTAAGGGTGTCATGTCGGTGCTTTCAAGCTCTAGTCTTCGAATCCTGCATATGACGGCGGATGCATCAACGGACAAGGTTCAAGTGATACTTGAAGTTGATAATACAGATGCTTCCAAACAGGAAGCCTTTTTACTTGCGTATATGATTTATAAAGAAACAATTTGTGAGTGATTTTTATTCGATACAACAACTTACAGAACAGACAATGGTACAAAAGAATGATTCATAAAGGAGGTACTATGGTAATTTTGAATGGCCATGTGATTGATCCGGCAACACAGTTTGATGAGATTGCGGATGTCGCAATCGAAAATGGTGTTATCACAAGGATATATGATCACAGTAAAGGACAATATTATGAAAATGACGGACAGGAAGTAATGGATGTAAAAGGACAATATGTCTTGCCAGGATTTATAGACTTACATGTTCATCTAAGAGACCCTGGCCTTACATACAAAGAAGATATTGTAACAGGAACGAAGGCTGCGGCAGCAGGCGGTGTAACAACGATATGTGCGATGCCGAATACAAAACCGGTTGTGGATTCCGTAGAGACATTGAAATACATTCTGGATAAAGCAAACAATGAAGGTTTTGTTCATGTCAAACAGCTTTCTGCCATCACAAAGGGAATGGAAGGTAAGGAATTAGTTGACATGAAGGCAATGTTTGAAGCCGGTGCTGTTGCGTTTTCTGAAGATGGCAAGAGTGTAATGGATATCAATGTTTACCGTGAGGCTATGAAACAGGCTGCCGGTATGGGAGCGCTTATTATGGCACATTGCGAAGACAAGGACCTTGTAGGAAAGGGTGTACTCAATGAAGGTGTTGCATCTGAACGATATCAGGTGCCGGGTATTTCGAATTCAGTCGAGGATGTAATTACTGCAAGAGATATTTTTCTGGCGAATGAGACAGGTGCAAAGCTTCACCTGTGTCATTGCTCAACGATTGGCACGGTTGAACTTATGCGAATGGCAAAACGCATGGGAGTAAATGTTACCGCAGAAGTATGTCCACATCATTTTACGCTGACAGATGGAGACATCAGTGAAGCAAACAGTAACTATAAGATGAATCCGCCGCTTCGTTCACGTGAGGATGTGAAAGCGCTGATCGTTGGTTTGATGGACGGCACGATGCAGGCGATATCTACAGACCATGCTCCACATTCGGCGGAGGAAAAGTCGAAAGATTTTACACAGGCACCATTTGGTATTGTCGGACTTGAAACAAGTGCGGCACTTACCTATACAGCTCTTGTTTCAACCGGGCTTATGAGCATGATGGATATGGCAACAAAAATGAGTTATAATCCGGCGAAGATTCTGGGCATTGATAACGAATACGGACGAATTACAGAAGGGGCGAAGGCAGATATTGCAGTGTTTGATCCCGAACAGGAATGGATCGTCGATGTCAATAAATTCTATTCCAAGGGACATAACACACCATATAACGGACAACTGTTAAAGGGTAAGGTCACAGCCACATTTGTAGATGGTATATTGAAGTACAACGGAAAGATTCTTGCGTAACAATTGCTTTGCAAAACTATGATAACAATTCAATGGAGGATATAGAAATGATAAAACAGCTAATTCAAAACATCGAGAAGAAGGATGCACCAATTGTTGTAGGCTTAGACCCTATGATGAATTATGTTCCTGCGTTCATACAAAAACAGGCATATGAACAGTATGGCGAGACGTTAGAAGGTGCAGCGGAAGCGATTTGGGTATATAACAAAGGAATCATAGATGCGACGTATGATTTGATTCCGGCAGTAAAGCCACAGATTGCCATGTATGAGCAGTTTGGCGTTCCGGGGCTTGCCGCATATCAGAAGACGTGTGCATATGCAAAGCAAAAAGGTTTAGTTGTTATCGGTGATGTAAAACGAGGCGATATCGGTTCTACATCAGCAGCTTATGCAGTCGGACATCTTGGAATGGTTACGGTCGGAAGTAAACAATACGCTCCGTTTGATGAGGATTTTGCAACTGTAAATCCATATCTCGGAACAGATGGTATTAAGCCGTTTATTGATGTATGTAACGAGTGCAACAAGGGTATTTTTGTTCTTGTTAAGACATCGAATCCATCCTCAGGTGAGTTTCAGGATCAGCTTATTGACGGTAAGCCGTTATATGAATATGTTGCCAAGAAGGTTGTAGAATGGGGCGAGATGACAATGGATGGTGATTACAGCAATGTTGGCTGTGTCGTAGGTGCCACATATCCTGAGATGGGAAAGGTACTTCGTAAGCTTATGCCAAAGACTTATATTCTTGTTCCGGGTTACGGTGCACAGGGCGGTAAGGCAGAAGATTTAGTTCACTACTTTAATGCGGACGGACTTGGTGCAATCGTAAACTCATCAAGAGGCATTATCGCTGCATATAAGCAGGATAAGTATGCGCGCTTTGGAGAAAACGGCTATGCAGATGCAAGCCGTCAGGCAGTTGTTGATATGATAGCAGACATCAACGGCGCACGTGCAAAGGCATAAAAAACAAGGAGTTTGATATATGAGCAAGAGAAAGATAAAAGCTACAGTAATCTGTCAGAAAATGATAGCTGCGGATATATTCGATTTGAAGCTGTCTGCAAAAGAAATAGCATGTCAGGCAGCACCGGGACAGTTTGTGGATTTGTATTGTGCGGACGGAAGCAAGCTTCTTCCCAGACCAATCAGTTTGTGTGAAATTGACAAGGAGGAAGGAACACTTCGCCTTGTGTACCGTATTGCAGGTGCAGGAACGGCTATGTTTTCAAAGCTAAAAGCCGGAGATACAATCGACATCCTTGGCCCTCTCGGAAATGGTTTTACACTTCGCGACAAGAAGGCTATTTTGATTGGCGGTGGTATCGGTATTCCGCCGATGCTACAGCTTGCAAAGGCATTAAAGTGTGAGAAATCGATTGTGCTTGGTTACAGAGATGAGGCATTTTTAGCAGAAGAGTTTGAGCAGCATGGCACAGTATATATGTCTAGCGATAGTGGTATTATTGGTGTCAAAGGTACGGTAATGGATGCTATTTCTGCGTGCAAGATTACCGGAGATGTTATTTATGCGTGCGGACCAACACCAATGCTTCGCGCGATTCAGGCATATGCACTTGAGAATGGCATTGAGGCACAGCTTTCTTTGGAGGAGCATATGGCTTGCGGTGTAGGCGCGTGTCTTGCCTGTGTATGTAAGTCGAAGGACATTGATGACCATTCAAAGGTTCACAACAAGCGTGTTTGTAAGGATGGTCCGGTATTTTTTGCTGAGGAGGTGGAGCTGTAATGAATTTATCTGTTGATATTGCAGGTGTGACTCTGAAGAATCCGATTACAGTTGCATCCGGTACGTTCGGATCCGGTATGGAGTACGATGAATTTGTAGATTTAAATGCGTTAGGTGCGGTAACAACCAAAGGTGTAGCAAGTGTACCGTGGCCGGGAAATCCGACCCCTCGTATTGCAGAAACCTATGGTGGTATGATGAATGCGATTGGGCTGCAAAATCCCGGGATAGATACATTTGTGGCAAGAGATTTGCCATTTCTGCAGAAGAAGGATACAAAGATTATTGTAAATGTTTGCGGAAAGACGACAGAGGAATATGTGGCGGTCGTTGAGCGTCTGGCTTCTGAAAAGGTTGATTTATTGGAGATAAATGTTTCTTGTCCGAATGTAAAGGAAGGCGGTATTGCTTTTGGTCAGGATCCTAAGGCATTGTTCGCCATTACAAAGGAGATTAAGGCGAAGGCCAAGCAGCCGATTATTATGAAGCTTTCTCCAAATGTAACGGATATTACGGAAATGGCACGTGCCGCTGAGGCAGCGGGCGCAGATGCTTTGTCGCTTATCAATACACTTACCGGTATGAAAATCGATGTTAAGAAACGCACATTTGCCGTTGCAAATAAGACAGCAGGCGTTTCCGGACCTGCGATTAAACCGATTGCAGTGCGCATGGTATATCAGGTTGCGAATGCTTGCAAATTACCACTCATCGGCATGGGTGGCTGTATGTGTGCAGAGGATGCTTTGGAGTTTATTATGGCAGGTGCTTCTGCCGTTGCAGTAGGTACTGCAAACTTCCATAATCCGTATGCGACAATCGAAATTATTGAGGGAATAAAAAAATATATGCAGGACAATCAGGTGGATGATATTCGCTCTTTGATTGGATGCGTTAAGTAAGAGATAGGTTTTAACAATTATGGGTATTATTAAAAAGAGACCGTATTATTTTTCGGATTCTTCCATTGCATCAGATACAGTGCTCGCATTTGTGATGGGTGGGATATCACTTGTTATTGAAATAGCAGGTATCATTACATCCTTCGCAACATTTGGACATGTGCCGGACATTTTTGGCACACTCTGTCTCTGTGCGCTTATTTTGTCAATTGTGGGACTTGTTTTTGCATTTCTTGGAAAAAAGGCACAAGAGGGTGGCGTGAAAGGCAAACGTATGTCTGTTATAGTTAATGTTTTATCACTTGTTATTTTGCTGTGGTTATTTTTGCTTGGAGTATAGGAGAACAACATGGATTTATTGATGTCTGACGTTTGCGAG
The DNA here is from genome assembly GCA_945492935.1 of uncultured Lachnospiraceae bacterium. GTDB lineage: Bacteria > Bacillota > Clostridia > Lachnospirales > Lachnospiraceae > Coprococcus_C. Next base: position 4,633 of record CALYVE010000039.1, on the reverse strand, counting down.
CGTATGGAACTTGCAATCAGTCGTTTGTCGGAAGTTTTTGAGGAACAATGGACTTGTGAAAACGAGAGCTTTGCACCTTTCAAAGATTACTTTACAAAAACTGCTAATTTTTTATTGCAGGTATATGATGTGCATAATCTTGTAAATGAGCCGGGGGCGCCTTCTATGTCTATGGAAGAGTGGCAGCAGCTGAATGCAAGACTGTATGAGGATATTTTACCTGAGGCATATGCAGACAGTTATGCAAACCCTGCATATGCATGTAAAATGCTTGGCAGGGAATATGGACAGATTCTTTCTGCACTGTACGCTGAACTTCGTTCAACAATTGTATATGCGTATGAGAACAGAAAGTACGATATGCTTTCCTTATTCGAATTGTATTTGGAAATTTACGGCAAATTCGCAGAAGCAGAGACTGCATTACCAAAGACAAAATATATCAGGGAATCCATTTACTATTACATGTATGATTATGCAGATGTGATTGTAGCAGACCGTATCCGCGAGACAATTTGCCCGGAAGATAACCTTGCTTTGGACATTGTATTAAGAAGTGATTTATCAGATTTTCGTTATTTGTATCGATATGGAGAATATATCGGAGACAATGAAATAAAAACAGCCGAGTATTTTAATAAGCTGGATGAGTCTTTGGTACGTGCCATGGCAAAAACATATGTAGATGGTTTTATCAAAGGCTTTGAGACGATGCGTATTGATATAAAACCGAAGAAATCGGTTAACATAAGATATTCAATTGGTCAGGAACGTATGGTTCGTATGGCAATTGAAATGTTTGAGGAGCATGGTTTAAAGCCAATTATTTTCCGATATGCGGTAAGTCGCATGAACCGAAGGCTTACTTCTCGTGTCGGATATATTGGTACACCTGCAAATAAGCAATATGAATATGATCATCGTATGGACGAGGCTCTTTTTTATGACAAGGCATTTACAGAGCGCAAGCTTGAGGTTGCAGCGGATGTTTATGAGAAGCATAAACAGCAGGCAAAAGAATATGCCGGTCCGGCTTGTATCGAAGTGTTTGGCGAGAATCCTTTTGCACCGGAGACGTGTGAGGATGCACTGAAATTATCCGGAAAGCAACAGGAATTATCGGTAAGCTACATGACAAAATCAGCAGAGCTTTCGAACAAATATATACCAAGAGATCAGTATAGCTTCACAATTATTGCTTATCCGATTCCGGAAATCGGGGATTCTTTTGATGATATATTTGCTGAAATCGTGAAAATAAATACATTAGATAATGATTTGTATCGTGAGATTCAACAGACAATCATTCTTACGCTTGATGAGGCTGAATATATTCATGTTGTAGGTGCAAACGGTAATAAGACCGACATAAAGGTAATGCTTCATAAGATTGACAAAACGAAGGAAACGAATTTTGAGAATTGTCTTGCAGATGTCAATATTCCGGTTGGTGAAGTGTTTACTTCCCCTGTCCTTACAGGTACAAATGGAACGCTTCATGTAAGCTGTGTATATTTAAATGATCTCAAATATAAGGATTTAACAATTGAATTTGAGAATGGTTGTATGAAAAATTACACATGCAAAAACTTTGAAACAGAAGAAGAAAACAAGGCATTTATCAAGGAAAATCTGATGTTTAACCATGATACGTTGCCTATTGGAGAGTTTGCGATTGGCACAAATACAACCGCATATGTTATGGCACACAAATATGATATTTTATATAAGCTTCCTATTTTAATTGTAGAGAAAATGGGACCTCATTTTGCGGTTGGAGATACATGCTACAGCTATAGTGAGGACAGTCGCTTATACAATCCGGACGGAAGAGAAATCGTCGCAAAGGATAACGAGTGCTCTTTGCTTCGTAATTCTAACGACGAGGCAGAAAAGAGCAAGGCTTATTTCAACTGTCATACAGATATCACAATTCCATATGAAGAGATTGGTGGTATTTATGCGGTTTCGTCTGACGGAACAAAGACGCCAATTCTTTTGGACGGCAGATTTGTTTTGCCCGGTACAGAAGGCTTAAATGTGCCATTTTTGGAATGATATGACAATAGAAACAAGTTATGCATAGAAAATACTGATTTTTAACGCAAGGAGGTATGCGTATGGGTAGACGAGTATTTTGGATTGTTTTGGATAGCGTTGGCGCAGGGGAAATGCCGGACGCAAAGCAATTTGGTGATGAAGGTGCGGATACCCTTGGTCACATTATTGCATCTTGTCCGGATATGAAGCTTCCGAATATGTGCAAACTTGGTTTACATAAGATTAACGGCACATCGTTTAAAAACTACAACAAGGATGTGCATGAAGTGATAGGCTGTTATGGCAAATCCCGGGAGTTATCAAATGGCAAGGACACAACGACCGGCCATTGGGAGATGATTGGTATTCATACAGCAAATCCGTTTCCGACCTTTCCGAATGGTTTTCCACAGGATCTGATTGATGAATTTATAGAAAAGACAGGCTGTGGCGCGATATACGGCAACAAGGTTGCATCCGGAATTCCGATCATTGAGGAATATATTGAGGAGCACTTAAAAACAGGATATCCAATTGTTTATACATCCGCGGATTCTGTTTTTCAAATTGCGGCATCCGAAGAAAAGGTCGGACTCAACCGATTGTATGAAATGTGTCAGATTGCAAGAGATATGTTACAGGGTGAACGAGGCGTCGGACGTGTTATCGCCAGACCGTTTGTTGGCACAAAGGATCATTTTGAGAGAACATCCAATCGTAAGGATTATGCGTTGGAGCCTACCCATGATAATATATTATGTAAACTTCAAGATGCGGGCATTCCGGTTGTTGCAATCGGGAAGATAAGCGATATTTTCCATCATGTTGGTATTTCGCAAGCAATTCATACAGATAATAACGAGGATGGTATGGTAAAGACAACCAATCAGATTCGGACATTGGAGCAAGGTCTTTGTTTCACAAATTTAGTTGATTTTGATATGAAGTATGGTCATCGGAGAGATTTGCAGGGGTATAAGAATGGACTGGAAGCATTTGATCAATGGTTAGGTAAAAACCTTCCGCTTCTGCGTCCGGATGATCTTTTGGTTATCAATGCAGATCATGGATGCGACCCGACATTTAAGGGTTCTGATCATACCAGAGAATATATCCCGATTCTTATCTATGGTAAGAACATAAAAAAATCATTTGACCTTGGAATAAGGGAAACCTTTGGTGATATTGGTGCGACGATTTTAGAATATCTGACCGAGGGCGTAGTAACGAACGAACCGGACAATAAAATAATTGGTAAGAGCTTTTGGAATTTGTTACGGGACTGATGGAAGAAATAGGGGTGAAGGCTATGCGAATGTACGACATGATTATGAAAAAACGAAACGGCGGAGTACACACGGAGGAAGAAATTCGCTATATAGTAGAGGGGTTTACAAGTGGCGAGATTCCGGACTATCAAATGTCAGCCTGGTTGATGTGTGTGTATTATCAGGGCATGAGTAAGGAGGAAACGGTTTATCTTACGATGGCTATGGCTGACAGTGGAGATCGTCTGGACCTTAGTGCTATTGAGGGAATAAAGGTTGATAAGCATAGTACCGGTGGTGTTGGAGACAAGACAACCTTTATTGTTGCTCCGATACTTGCGTCACTCGGAGTGCCAATCGCAAAGATGAGCGGACGCGGACTTGGGCATACGGGCGGAACAATTGACAAGCTTGAGAGTATTCCGGGTTTTCATGTTACGATGCCGGAGCAGACTTTTATTGACCATGTCAATGAAATGAAGCTTGCATTAGTAGGCCAGACCGGAAATCTGGCACCGGCAGATAAAAAAATCTATGCTTTGCGCGATGTAACGGCAGCAGTTGACAGTCTTCCGCTCATTGCATCCAGTATTATGAGTAAAAAGCTTGCTGCGGGTGCTGACGTAATTGTGTTAGATGTTAAATGTGGTTCGGGTGCCTTCATGAAAAATAAGCAGGATGCAATGGCTCTTGCGAAGACAATGGTAGACATTGGAAATATGTCCGGCAAAAAGACATATGGTATTATTACGGATATGAATGAACCGCTTGGTTGTAAGGTTGGTAATGCGCTTGAGGTTTCGGAAGCAATCGAAGTGTTACAAATCAAAGATGTTAATTCATATCTAAATGGCACAAGTCATGCCGAAAACGCAAAGGGAATTCAGCGTCTGCTTCAGGTTTCCCTTGCACTTGCCACCTATATGCTGCTTGGTGCGAACAAAGCTTCGGATGATGTTTCGGCACGGAAGCTTTGTATAGAAGCGATTGAAAGTGGAAATGCACTCCGCAAATTTGCTGAATTTGTTGCTGCACAAGGCGGCGACGACACATGCATTTACAATCCGAACATGCTTCCGAAGGCAAGCTATATTGTCCCTGTTCATATGAAGCAGGAAGGCTACATTACAAAATGCAATACAAGTGAGGTCGGTATGGTCAACCTTATTCTTGGTGGCGGAAGGGCAACAAAGGAGAGCGAGATTGACCTTGCGGTTGGTATTGATATTCGCAAACATATTGGTGATTATGTCACAAAGGATGATATATTTGCATATATTCATGCAGATGACGAAAAAGTAATTGATGAGGCAAAAGAGCGTTTG
>CALYVE010000038.1 GCA_945492935.1 uncultured Lachnospiraceae bacterium | reverse complement strand
AATCCTTCAGAACCCACGGATTCGTAATTGCAATATCAATATTTGAGGTTGTAACAGCTGCAGTAAATCGTTGCATACTGGCTATGATTGTATCATTTTTTAACGCCGCGTCATCTATCGTCATTGGGTGAATAAAGTCCGTATCCATCTTAATACTGCCGGACTTCGGATCCAATCCACGTTGATTTCCGTAGTCATCGCCAAAGGTCGCATCTCCCGGAGAATCCATATGCGCGTTCATCATTGCAATATATATAATAGGAGGTTTCATCTCAATTATAACTGAACGAACAAGCATAAATGCAATAAATACAAGTGCGACCGCAACGCCTACTGTCCATTTATAATAATCCCAATAGTATTCAATTCTCTCCTTGAAAGAATTGAATTTGAGGCCTTCTTCCTTTTTCTTTGTTGGCTTCACATCGATTTGTTGTCCGTGTACCGTGCGGATTTTATGTTCAGGCTCTCCTGTATTCTTTTCCTCTTCAGCCACTGTCTCAGCCTTTGCCTCAGCCTCAACCTTTGCCTCAACCTTTGCCTGTTCATTCGACTTCATTTTTGAAGCTGTTTCTTCACCTTTCACAATTTCTTTTTTATTATCAATCTTTTTTTCGTCTTTCATGAATATTTTTCCTTCATATTATTATGTGTTTTTTGTTCTATACAAGAGTAACAATTTTTATTCAATAATGCAACGAAAAAATGTGAAGATATTATGAAATTCAAAATAGAGAGATTCCCCGGGGTGGTTCTTCGGGGTTGTAGCACAAAAAGTCATTCAGACGTTTTTATTAGCGCAATCTGCCGGGACTAAATTAAACACGAGGCTTTTGATACACAAATCCTATGCAACAAAAAACGAGACGGCAAATGCCGTCTCGCAGGAAATAGTAAATCAAATTAATATAATGCCTTTACTGTTGGGTAAAGTGTCTTGAAGTGCTGATACTTCTCTTCATACTTCGCTGTAAGCTCTGCATCCGGAAGAATAGACTCCTTGAAACGAACGATCTTGCTGGCTGCATCTTCTACACTCTCGTATACACCGCATCCAACAGCAGCAAGGATAGCACCACCAAGTGCCGGTCCTTCATCGTTTTCAACAACATCTACTTCAATACCCATAACGTTAGCAACTATCTTTTTCCAAAGTGGGCTCTTCGCACCACCACCGCAAATATTTGTCGCCTTAATCTCGATTCCAAGGCTCTTAGCAACCTCGAGAGAATCACGAAGACCAAATGCAACACCCTCAAGCACTGCCTGTGTCATATCCTCTCTCGTTGTGTCCATGCTCATTCCAATGAACATCGCACGGGCAGCCGGATTGTTGTGAGGAGAACGCTCTCCCATCAAATATGGCAGGAAGTATACGTTATTTTCACCAAGCTTTGTGATGTTAGCCTGTTCAGCAGGATAATCCTTTGTCTTGATAATTTCATCCATCCACCACTTGTTACAAGATGCTGCCGAAAGCATACATCCCATCAAATGGAAGTTTCCGTCTGCATGCGCAAAGCTATGCAATGCATTAAAATCATCGACGCGGAACTTGTCATTTGTGATAAAAATTGTACCGGATGTACCAAGAGAAAGATTACATTTTCCGGCTCCTACAGTACCTGTACCTACAGCAGCTGCTGCATTGTCACCGGCACCGGCAACAAGCTTAACAGTACCACTCATGCCAAGCTCAGTCTTTGAAGCGTCATTTAATTCGCCAACCACCTCAAAACTATCATAAAGCTTTGGAAGCATTGCCTCATCGACGCCACAAATTTCAAGCATCTCCTTAGACCAACACTTATTCTTAACATCAAGTAAGAGCATACCGGATGCATCCGAAAAATCTGTGCTAAACGCACCGGAAAGTCTATATACAAGATAGTCCTTAGGAAGCATGATCTTCTTAATCTTTGCAAAATTGTCCGGCTCATTCTTTTTCATCCAAAGAATCTTTGGAGCTGTGAAACCGGCAAATGCAATATTACCTGTGTAATCAGAAAGAGTCTTTTTGCCGATTACCTCATTTAAGTATTCTGTTTCTTCAACAGTTCTACCATCATTCCAAAGGATAGCAGGGCGAATAACATTGTCATTCTCGTCTAATGTAACAAGACCATGCATCTGTCCTCCGACACCAATACCCTTTACGTCATCCGGATTAAGACCTTCTAATAAATCTTTGATACCGGCAATACTCTGTGTATACCAGTCTTCCGGATTCTGTTCTGACCAGCCCGGCTTCGGGAAGCTCAGTGGGTATTCCTTTGAAACTGTCTTTATAATCTTGCCGTCAGCTGCCATTAAAAGCAGCTTGACAGCGGATGTACCTAAATCTACGCCAATAAACAAATCCTTATCCTCCTTTTAGCAGAATGGATTCTCTGTGATGTAACGCATTTCCTTTGGCTGGTTGAAACGAATTTCCTTGTAATCAACGCCAATATACTTAAATACTTCGTAAAGAATCTTTCCAAAGTGACCAAATGCAACAGCACCGTGATGTGGATAATTCTTCTCAATCAATACATGGCGATAGAATCTTCCCATCTCCGGAATCGCAAAGATACCGATTGCACCGAATGATCTTGTACGAACAGGAAGTACCTCACCCTGAGCAATGTAAGCACGAAGCTTAGCATCAGCTGTACTCTGTAAACGGAAGAATGTAATTTCGCCAGGAATGATATCACCTTCCAAAGTACCATTTGTAACTTCTTCCGGAAGTGAACGTGCCATAATCATCTGGTTCTTCATCTCGCAGAATGCAAGTTTTGAAGAAGCTGTATTTCCGCAATGGAAGCCCATGAAAATATCCTTCTGTGTATAATCAAACTTACCTGCAATATCCTCATTGTAGATATCAGCAGGAACAGAGTTGTTAATATCAAGCAATGTAACTGTATCATTACTTACGACTGTACCGATGAACTCTGAAAGTGCACCATAGATATCAACCTCACAAGAAACAGGAATACCCATCTTTGTAAGACGGCTGTTTACGTAGCAAGGAACAAATCCAAACTGTGTCTGGAATGCCGGCCAGCACTTACCTGCGATTGCAACATACTTTCTTGATCCCTTGTGTGCCTCAACCCAGTCAAGTAATGTAAGCTCATACTGAGCAAGTTTTTCAAGGATTTCCGGCTTCTTATTACCTGCACCGAGCTCTGCTGCCATATCCGCTACAACAGCAGGAATTCTCTCATCACCGGCATGCTTGTTGAATGCTTCGAACAAGTCAAGCTCTGAGTTCTCTTCAATCTCAACACCCAGATTGTAAAGCTGCTTGATTGGCGCGTTACATGCAAGGAAGTTGAGTGGACGTGGACCAAAACCGATAATCTTAAGGTTCTCTAAACCGTAAACTGCTTTCGCAATCGGAACGAACTCATGAATCATATCAGCACACTCCTCAGCTGTACCTACCGGATACTCTGGGATATATGCCTTAACGTTACGAAGCTTTAAGTTGTAGCTTGCATTAAGCATACCACAGTATGCATCACCTCTGCCCTGAACCAAACCGCCATTTGCAGATGTCTCTTCTGCAGCAGCAACAAACATCTTAGGTCCCTCGAAATATTTTGCAAGTAATGTCTCAGCGATTTCCGGACCAAAGTTACCAAGATATACACAAAGTGCATTACAGCCTGCAGCCTTAATATCTTCAAGTGCCTGCATCATATGAATTTCACTCTCAACGATACAGATTGGACACTCATAAATTTCCTCTGCATCATACTTTGCCTTGTATGCCTCTACAAGTGCCTTTCTTCTGTTAACTGAAAGCTCCTCCGGGAAACAGTCACGGCTTACAGCTACGATACCAATCTTAACTTTTGGCATGTTATTCATTGTTTAACTCCTCCTAATACTTTTATATTCTTTGTACCGGCGGGAGCCTCCCGCCGGCTATCATTTAATTTAGATAAATTCCTTAACACGATTGTAAATTCCAACCTCATCAAGACCATACTTCTTAATCAATTCAACAGCTGGGCCTGATTCACCGAACTGGTCATTTACACCAATCTTGCATACCGGAGTCGGACACTTCTCAGCAAGTGCATCACAAACTGCACTACCAAGACCACCAATCACAGAATGCTCCTCAACAGTAACGATCTTGCCTGTTTCCTTTGCTGCCTTAACAACAAGATCAACATCCAGTGGTTTGATTGTATGAATATTGATTACGCGGGCGCTAATGCCATCCTTCTCAAGCATATCAGCAGCCTTCAATGCGTAAGCAACTTCAAGACCGGTTGCAATAATTGTTACATCCTTACCATCCTTTAATGTAACACCCTTACCAAGCTCAAACTTGTAATCCGGTGCATCATTCACAATCGGTGCTGCCAAACGGCCGAAACGGATATATACAGGACCCTGATGCTCATAAGCAGCCTTAACAGCAGCCTGAGCCTCAACATCATCAGCAGGGTTAATTACAACCATGCCCGGGATTGTACGCATTAATGCGAGATCCTCGTTACACTGATGTGTAGCACCATCTTCACCGACAGAAATACCTGCATGTGTAGCACCAATCTTAACATTAAGCTTTGGATAACCAATGCTGTTACGAACCTGCTCGAATGCTCTACCGGCAGCGAACATAGCAAATGTACTAACAAATGGTACATAACCGCAAGTTGAAAGACCTGCTGCAATACCCATCATGTTTGACTCAGCAATACCGCAGTCGATATGGCGTTCAGGAAAAGCCTTCTTAAATACGCCTGTCTTTGTTGCAGCTGCAAGGTCTGCGTCTAAAACGATCAAATTGCTTTCTTTTTCTCCAAGTGCAACTAACGCATTACCGTAGCTGTCACGAGTTGCGATTTTCTTATCTTCTAACACAAGCCTTCACCTGCCTTTCCAAGTTCTTCCATTGCCTTAGCAAATTCTTCATCGTTAGGAGCCTTACCATGCCATCCGACATTGTTCTCCATGAATGATACGCCCTTGCCCTTAACCGTATGTGCGACGATTGCTGTAGGCATACCCTTTGTAGCCTTCGCCTCATCAAGAGCCTTGCGAATCTCATCCATATCATTACCGTTAATCTCAATTGTGTGGAAGTTAAATGCAGCAAACTTCTCTGCAATCGGATATGGTGAACATACTTCTTCAACTGTACCGTCAATCTGAAGGTTATTGTTATCAACAATCACTACAAGATTGTCAAGTTTTCTATGGCCGGCAAACATAGCTGCCTCCCAGATCTGACCTTCCTGGATCTCACCGTCACCACATAAACAATATGTACGGTAAGACTCACCCTTAAGCTTAGCAGCAAGTGCCATACCAACTGCACAAGAAAGACCCTGTCCAAGAGAACCTGAAGACATATCAACACCAGGAATATGTTTCATATCCGGATGTCCCTGAAGGTACGAACCGGTATGACGAAGTGTGAGCAAATCTTCTACAGGGAAAAATCCTCTGTTTGCAAGAGCCGAATAATATCCCGGAGCTGTATGACCTTTGGAAAGAACAAAACGGTCACGGTCTGCCTTCTTCGGATCCGCCGGATCTACATTCAACTCCTCAAAATACAAATATGTGAAAATATCAGCGGCTGATAACGATCCGCCCGGATGACCAGCCTTAGCACTATGAACAGAGCTTACGATGCCCTTTCTAACTTCAAGTGCCTTCTTCTGAAGTTCAAGTGTTGTCATAATTATCTCCTTTTTACTTTCCGAATACTGCCTCATAATCCTTCTGGAACTTTGCGATACCCTGATCTGTAAGTGGGTGCTTTGTCATCTGCTCGATTACTGAGTAAGGAACAGTAGCGATATCAGCACCTGCAAGTGCACAATCAGTTACATGAATCGGATTACGAACTGAAGCTGAGATAATCTCTGTGTCAAGGTCATAAATTGCAAAGATTTCTGAAATCTGGCGAATCAAATCAATACCCGGCTGGCTGATGTCGTCCAAACGGCCAAGGAATGGAGAAACATATGTAGCACCTGCACGAGCAGCAAGTAATGCCTGATTAGCACTAAAAATCAATGTTACGTTTGTCTTGATACCTTCTGCTGAAAGAACCTTAACTGCCTTAAGACCTTCTACTGTCATAGGAATCTTAACAACCATATTCGGATGAATCTTAGCGATTTCTCTACCTTCTGCAATCATGCCCTCTGCATCAACTGTTGTTGCCTTTACCTCACCTGAAATAGGGCCATCTACGATAGAAGCGATTTCAGCGATAACCTCATTGAAATCTCTTCCTTCCTTAGCAATCAAAGAAGGGTTTGTTGTAACACCACAGATTACACCCATGTCATTTGCTTTCTTAATGTCTTCTACATTAGCTGTGTCGATAAAAAATTTCATTCTTTTTTCCTCTTCATTTCTTAATAATTAAATATAAATATTATGCACGCTGTACACTCTGTGTTAAGCACTCCTGCTTCATAAGGGCTGCACTTCTTGCATCCGGCTGCTGTCCGCCGATGAATAATGTGTACTCACCAGCAAGAGTTGCTCTGCTTCCATCCTCAAGAACCGTTTCGAATGCAAGCGCAGCAACCGGAACAGTTACCTTCTTGCTCTCGCCGGCCTTCAGATTTACACGAGTAAATCCGCATAAGCTATATCTCGGCTGGTTGTTTACGTCAATCACTGCCTCATAAGAAGCATTCTTGCCGTTTGCAACCTTTTCTTTGATATTGTTCGCAACATATACCTGAACGACTTCATCTGCATCATACGAGCCTGTATTCGTTACAGTTACCTCACATGTTACACCGTCTCCGGCATCTGCTACTGTAAAGTCATCGTATTTGAAGGTTGTATAGCTAAGACCAAATCCGAATGGATAAAGCGCCTCATCCTCCATATAACGATAGGTACGATTCTTCATGCTGTAATCTTCGAAATCCGGAAGGTTACGGTCATAGTAGAATGTAACAGGAAGCTTAGCACTTGGGCTGCACTTGCCAAACAATAAATCTGCGAGTGCCCGTCCGCCCGGTCCGCCACTATACCAGCTGTCAATAATGGCGTTGCAATGCTCATCTGCGTAGCTCACATCAAGTGCACTTCCGGCGTTTATAACAACGACTGTCGGCTTGCCAATCTCAACAACTGCCTTCAAAAGCTCCTGCTGAGATTCCGGAAGGAACAAGCTGTTCTTATCACCGGCTGCAAAGCTGTTACCTGTATCTCCTTCTTCACCTTCGATTGTCGAATCAAGACCCAGGCAAAGAATAACAACATCACTATGTCTTGCAACTGTCTTAGCTTCACTGATACGATCGTTCGGCAAAGCAAGTTCCTGTACACGATTCTTGTACAAGTGACAGCCTTCCGAATAATAAATACGCACATCCGGTCCCACTGCCTCACGAATACCCTCAAGATTTGTGATGTACTCTGAAGCGGTACCGTTATAGTTACCTTCCAAAACGATTTTGGAATCTGCTGTCGGTCCAATAACACCGATTGATTTGAGTTTGCTCTTGTCAAGTGGTAATATACCATCGTTCTTGAGCATAACCATTGATTTTCTTCCTGCCTCCTGTGCCATAGCACGATTCTCGACAGTATCATTTGCCTCGTAACCGATTGCATCATATTCACAATCATCTGCAAATAAACCAAGCTTAAATCTTGTCGTAAACAAACGGATTGCAGCTGTACGAAGGTCATCTTCTGTAATAAGACCTTCCTGCAAAGCAACCATCAAATGCAGGTATGTGTTACCACAGTTAAGGTCGCATCCGTTCTTAAGTGCTAAAGCTGCCGATTCTGCAGCAGAGCTTGTCACCATGTGGTTTGTGTGGAAATCACGAATCGCCCAACAGTCTGAAACGATGTGCCCGTCAAATCCCCACTCTTTCTTAAGTATATCTACAAGGAGTGTCTTACTACCACAACAAGGCTCTCCGTTCGTACGGTTATAAGCACCCATGACTGTCTCAACGTTAGCTTCCTGAACAGCAGCCTTAAATGCAGGCAGATATGTCTCATACATATCCTTCTTTGTTGCAACCGCATTAAAGCTGTGACGGATAGCTTCCGGACCTGAGTGTACAGCAAAATGCTTCGCACATGCTGCAGTCTTCAAATACTTGCCATCTCCCTGTAAGCCCTTGATGAAAGAAACACCTAATCTTGAAGTAAGATATGGATCCTCACCATATGTCTCGTGTCCTCTGCCCCATCTTGGATCTCTGAAAATATTTACATTTGGTGACCATACGGTAAGTCCCTTGTAAATATCTCTGTCTTCATCGGCTGATTGTGCATTGTATTTGGCACGCGCTTCTGTTGATATTGTCTCTGCAATCTCCTTCAAAAACTTGTCATCAAACATCGCTGCCAAAGCAATCGCCTGCGGGAAAACAGTTGCCGTACCTGCTCTTGCAACTCCATGTAATACCTCATTCCACCAGTTATACGCTGGAATTCCGAGTCTTGGAATTGCCGGAGAATCATACTTCAACTGCGTAGCCAATTCGTCAACTGTCATCTGACCAACTAACTCCTCGGCCATCTCACGAAATGTCTTTTCCAATTGTTGCACCTCCTTGATTATTAATGTCAGATTGCGTCAAAAATCGCGCATAATTCTGCATTTATTTCCATATTTATTGTAATAAAAACAACACGGTTATACATCCAAAAAATTGCGATAATGTTGTACCTATGTTGCTACACAATACAAAAAAGAAGATAACACCCATTCGGGCTCTCTTACGGGCTATTCTCCCATGTCATGGCGACGTTTTTTCATCGCCCCAATGATAATACCACGCGCCTCAATCGCCTGCTCTTTTGTTGCCTCCGGTACATCCTTAAGCACATAGTCAATGCCAAGCTGCTCGTACTTCGTCTTGCCCATGCTATGATACGGCAAAACATCAAGTGCTTTAATATGCTTGAACTGGCCAATGTAATACCCAAGTCTTTCAAGATATTCAGGAATCAATGTAATGCCCGGCACAAGCACGTGACGAATCCAGATTGTTTTTTCTTTCTCATCAAGATAAGAAAGGAAGTCTAAAATATTATCAATCGGTTGTGCGGTAAGCTTCTTATGTTCTTCCGGATCAATATGCTTAATATCAAGCATAATCAAATCCGTAGACTTCATCAGTCTGTCATATTTTGCCAAAAGTTCCGGATTGTTTCGGCGGAACATAATTCCGGATGTATCCAGACAGGTATGAATATCTCTTGTTTTTGCAAGCTCAAAAAGTTCAATCAAAAAGTCGATTTGAACAAGCGGTTCACCGCCTGTGACAGTGATGCCGCCGCCATGATAAAACTCCTTGTATCTCTCATAATCATCCAGTATCTGCTCCGGTGTCATGCGTGTAGCACCGACAGTCTCCCAAGTATCAGGATTGTGACAATACTGGCATCGCATCGGACAGCCTTTTACAAAAACAACATATCTTGTGCCCGGACCATCAACCGTTCCAAATGTTTCAATTGAATGTATTAAACCTTCCAAAAAATCCACCTTCTTTACTTTTATTAGGTCGCTTTTTTCGAAGCGCCCACTACCAAATTTATTATAACACATTTCAGGAAAATTGTTTAGAAAAATCGATGAAAAATACAAAGAAAAATCCGGCATCTTGATTATTCAAAATGCCGGATTTCTATAT
>CALYVE010000037.1 GCA_945492935.1 uncultured Lachnospiraceae bacterium | reverse complement strand
GGCAGGTTATGCATATGTTGCACGCAATCTTTGTCAGAGTCTTGTTGTCGGAGGGTATTTTTCAAAAGAACAGATAACACGGTTTTATCACTCAATTCCGACAATCAGGACACAGTTTGATTATGACTATGATTGTTATACGCATGGTATGATAACAAAGACGGATTTTGATGCAGTATATGGGCATATTCGTACAGCGACCTATGATATCCGAACGGATTGCTTCAAGAATATGCTGATTGATATTGATGATATTACGGATGCGACGGCGAAGCTCAACACGGAAGAAACCTATATGCTTGACCGTGATATTCTTGAGAAAGCGATTTCCGATATAAAAATAGATATCAGCGCGGATGAGCTGCTTGAGTTTCTCGTTCTCACAACGCAAAACAGGGCATATTTTGATTTTGAATTTACGAAGTCATTAAGTCTGATTTTGGAGATTGTGATTCGGCTCGGAGAGATTCTTGGAATTGCAAGAGAAGATATGTCATATTTGGAAGTTCCGGAGCTTCTCAGTTATCATAGCAGAGATTCCTATATCCAAATTATTGAGCAAAGAAGAGATATGTATCATTTGAATACATACCTTGTGCTTCCTGAAACAATATATGGTATCCGTGATATCGATGTGATTGATATTGATGAAACAAAACCAAATTTTATCACAAACAAGTATGTCACAGCGGATGTTGTCAATTTTGATATTAAGGTCGAAGAAGATATTGCCGGCAAAATTATTTTGATGAGTGAAGCAAATCCGAGATATGACTGGATCTTTAAAAAAGGGATAGCCGGACTTATTACAGAGTTTGGTGGTGCGACATCGCATATGGCGCTTTGCTGTGCGGAATTCGGAACCCCGGCCGCTATTGGATGCGGTGCTTCTGTCTACGGCGAATTGACGAATCGAAAGCGTATTACGTTAGATTGTTCGAATGCCAAAATACGTTGATTTACAAAGGCGTATGGTGTATAATATTGCAAGGTAAATTTACAAAAAAGAAGGAGGAAACATATGGGCTTTTTTAAGGATTTTAAGAGAGACTTTGCGCAGGCGGTAAATGAATTGATGCCGGATAAGGATGAGCTTGCAGCCGAGTATGATGACGAAGATATGGTTAATACATTTGATGAAGCAGATGATATAGAAGTTGCTCCGGAGGATATATTTGAGGATTTGGATGAAATCAAAATAGATGCAGTACAGGATGAGGCACTTGAAACATTTTCAGTGGAAGAACCTGTAGAAGAACAGGAAGAAACAAATGAGGTAGGTGACATCATGGATAGTATTCCGGAGGCAGAGGTGATTTCCGAACCTGCTGATTCTATCGAAGAAGAAGCAGATGAAATCTCTAAGATGATTCAGGGGGAGGAGATTACTGAAGAGGCAGAAGAATTAACTGAAGAAACAGGGGAACCGGCAGATGAGTCGTTGTCAAAGGTTGATTTGAACCACGATGTTTTGACCGCCATGAAGATGCGTGAGGAACAGGAAGAACAGGCGGAGGACAAGGAAGAGCACGAGGAGGTTTCTATGATCGCAGAGGATATTAAAGTCCAGGCAGATACAAATGAAATTGAATCAATTGTATCGGAAGACACAACCTATATTACAAAGGGAACAACAATTTGTGGAAGCATCGAAACAGAGGGCGGTATCGATATCATTGGTACGGTAAACGGAAATGTTACATGCGGCGGTAAGCTGATTGTTGGCGGAACGATTAACGGTGATGTAAATGCCGGAGAGATTTATGCGAATGCATCCAAAATCGAAGGCGAGATTACAAGTGAAGGAAGCATCAAGATTGGTGTAGGTTCTGTTGTGGTTGGTAACATTTCGGCAACTTCTGCTGTCATTGCGGGAGCTGTGAACGGTGACATTGATGTGCATGGACCTGTTATTGTAGATTCAACAGCTGTTATTATGGGTAATATCAAATCGCGTTCCGTACAGATTAATAATGGCGCTGTCATTGAAGGCTTTTGTTCACAATGCTATTCAGAAATCGATGTAAAGAGCTTTTTTGGTTAAGGAGACATTCACATGGAGATGAAGAGAATATTACTTAAATTGTCCGGCGAGGCACTTGCCGGTGACAAAAAGACCGGCTTTGATGAGGCAACGGTTGTTGGCGTGGCAAAGCAGGTAAAGCAGATTTTGAGTCAGGGAATTCAGGTCAGTATTGTAATTGGCGGCGGCAATTTCTGGAGAGGACGTACTTCTGAGCATATGGACCGTGTCAAGGCGGATCAGATTGGTATGTTAGCAACGGTTATGAACTGTATTTATACAGCTGATATGTTCCGCACGGTTGGCATCAAGTCACATATTATGACACCGTTTGCCTGCGGAAGCATGACAGAGCTATTTTCAAAGGATCAGGCAATCGAGTATTTGGAGAAGGGTGAGGTCGTATTTTTTGCAGGCGGCACAGGGCATCCTTATTTCTCAACTGATACGGCAACTGTGTTGATGGCTATTGAAGTTTGCGCAGACGTTATTTTATCTGCGAAGGCGATTGACGGCGTATATGATAGTGATCCAAAGACGAATCCAAATGCAAAGAAATACGATAAGCTTGATATGAGCGAAATCGTTGATAAAAAGCTTGGTGTTATCGATCTTGCATCTGCAGTTCTTGCCATGGAGAACAAGATGCCTATGATGTTATTTGGCCTTGGTGGAGAAAACAGTATCGTGAAGGCTGTAACAGGTGGTTTTACAGGAACACTTGTTACTTGTGAATAAGATTACAATTAGGAGGATATAAGATGTTATCACAGTATGAAAGCAAGATGGAAAAGACAATGGAAAGTTTGGCAGCAGAGTTCTCCGGAATTCGTGCAGGCCGTGCAAATCCTCATATTTTAGATAAGCTTAGAGTGGATTATTATGGTGTGTCTTCTACGATTCAGCAGGTCGCTAACGTAACAGTACCTGAAGCCCGTACATTGATGATTACTCCATGGGAGAACAGCTTAATCAAAGAAATCGAAAAGGCAATTATGATTTCCGATTTAGGTGTAACTCCAAATAACGATGGTAAGAATATTATCATTAATTTCCCGGAACTCACAGAGGAGCGTCGTAAGGAATTATCGAAGGATATCAAGAAGCGCGGTGAGGCAGCAAAGGTGGCAATCCGTAACATTCGAAGAGATGCAAATGATGCCTTAAAGAAAATGAACAAGGCAAATGAGATTTCTGAAGATGAGTTAAAGGCAAATGAGGATAAGGTTCAGAAATTAACAGATAAGTATATTGCCGACGTTGATAAGGCTATCGATACAAAGACAAAGGAAATTATGACCGTATAAGGTGAATGATTTGAAAAAAGAATTTAACAGTGAAGAATTAACAATACCAACGCATGTTGCCATCATTATGGATGGCAATGGACGTTGGGCAAAAAAACGACTTATGCCAAGGAATTTTGGACATAAAGCAGGAGCAAAAGTAGTAGAGCAAATATGCGAGGATGCATACAATTTAGGTATAAAATACCTGACAGTGTATGCATTTTCTACTGAAAATTGGAAACGGACCGTAGAAGAAGTAACAGGTATTATGAACTTGCTGCGCAATTATTTGAAGGACTGTATTGAACGTGCTTCCAAAAACAATATGCGTGTGCGGGTAATTGGAGACCGTACGGCACTTGATGCAGATATTGTTGAGCGTATTGAAGAACTCGAAAAGATGACAGCACAGTATGATGGATTACAGTTTACAATCGCGCTGAATTATGGTGGTCGCGATGAGATTTTGCGCGCGGTTAAAAAGATTGCATCCAATGTAAAGGAAGGTACGCTCGATGTAGAAAACATCGATGAAACATGTATTTCTTCTTATTTGGATACGAATGATATTCCGGATCCGGATCTTATGATTCGTACAAGTGGTGAGCTTCGTTTATCAAATTATCTGATTTGGCAGCTGGCATATTGTGAGTTTTATTTTACAGATGTATTGTGGCCTGATTTTACGGTGGAGCATTTGAAAGAGGCAATTTTACACTACAATGGCAGAGATCGTAGATATGGTGGGGTGAAATAATGTTTAAAGTTCGATTGATGAGTGGTATTGTACTTGTTTTACTGGCAATCGGTGTGCTTTATGCAGGCGGATATGTGACAGGTGTTGCAATATTACTTCTTTCACTTGGAGGCGTGCTCGAAATGTTGCGCATCTATAAACTTCATAACAGGTTGATTGGTTTTGTTTCATATATGGCAACGATAGCATATTATTTGCTTTTATTCTTTGACAGACGCGATGCTATTTTACCGATGATGATTGGTTTTGTACTGCTTGTTCTCGCCATATATGTAATTCAATATCCGACATACACGGATAAAGATGCTTCCGTCGTTCTTTTATCTTTCTTTTATGTAAGCTTTATGCTTTCCTATGTGTATGAGCTTCGCACACTTGCTTATGGCGGCGCTCTTGTAGTGATGATTTTTGTTTGTTCGTGGGTAAATGATACGTGTGCATATTGCGTAGGTGTTAAGCTTGGCAAGCATAAGATGACACCAAAGCTCAGTCCAAAGAAGAGTGTGGAGGGCTTGCTCGGTGGTATTACAGGTTCGGCTATTGTAGGCTTTTGTTATGGCATATTTTTCCAAAAGCAGGTATATGAATTAGAGAATGCACCTGTTATTTTTGCTGTTTGCGGAGCAATCGGCGCGGTGATTGCGGTGATAGGAGATTTGACGGCTTCGGCGATTAAACGTAATAACGACATCAAGGATTATGGGAAGCTCATTCCCGGACATGGAGGAATATTAGATCGTTTTGACAGTATAATATTTACAGCACCGGTCGTATATTATTGTTTTATTTACATGGCATCAAATCTGGGAGGTTGATAAATGAAAAATATTGCAATTATCGGATCAACAGGCTCCATAGGAACACAGACACTGGATATTGTTCGTGATTCCGAGGATATGTGTATCGTTGCACTTGCGGCAGGAAATAATATAGAACGATTGATAAAACAAGTACGTGAATTTAAACCAAAAATCGTGGCAGTATGGAAGGAAGACAAGGCTTTAGAACTGAAGGAAGCCTTGTCTGAATTTAACATTAGGATCGTTTATGGAATGGATGGACTTGTTGAGGTTGCTACGTTTGAAGAGGCGGATATAGTTGTGACGGCTATTGTCGGAATGATTGGAATTAAACCGACAATTGAGGCGATAAAAGCCGGTAAGGACATTGCACTTGCAAATAAAGAGACCTTAGTAACGGCAGGTCATATCATTATGCCGCTTGCAAAGGAAAAGGGTGTTTCCATTTTACCGGTTGACAGTGAGCATTCAGCAATTTTTCAATGCTTGCAGGGCGAACAAAATCGTGAGATTCATAAGCTTATTATTACAGCTTCGGGCGGACCGTTCCGAGGCCGGACCTATGAGGAACTCAAAGATGTAACAGTGGAGGATGCTCTGAAACATCCGAATTGGTCGATGGGCAAAAAAATTACCATTGATTCTGCTACACTTGTCAATAAGGGGTTAGAGATTATAGAAGCAAAATGGCTTTTTAATGTAGAACCTGAGCAGATTGAGGTTGTTGTTCAACCACAGAGTATTATTCATTCAATGGTTGAGTTTGTAGATGGAGCTGTTAAAGCCCAACTTGGAACGCCGGATATGAAGCTTCCGATTCAGTATGCACTTACATACCCAAATCGAAGATTTCTGCCGGGGGAAAGGCTTGATTTCTCGAAAATGACAGGTATTATTATGGAAATGCCGGACCGCAAGGTGTTCAAGGGACTTGACTTTGCATATCAGGCAATTCGTACCGGGGGAACTATGCCAACTGTACTGAATGCTGCAAATGAATGTGCTGTTGCAAGGTTTTTAAACAAGGACATAAAATTTTTACAAATTTATGATATGATTGCGGCATGTATGAATGCACATACTGTAATCGATAATCCAAGCTTTGAACAAATTCTTGAAACCGAACAATGGGTATATTCCTATCTTTCGCACAATTTTTAAGCAATCCGGGGGACTTCAATGAATATTATTTTAATTATTTTAGTGTTTGGTGTCATTGTGTTTTTTCATGAATTAGGACACTTTCTTGTTGCAAAACTGAATAAGATATCGGTGGCTGAGTTTTCGATAGGACTCGGACCTGCCATTTTTTCAAAAGAGCGAAAGGGAACAAAATATTCCCTTCGACTGCTTCCGCTTGGCGGATATTGTATGATGGTTGGGGAAGAAAATGCGTCAGAGGACGAAAATGCCTTCAACAACAAACCGGTATGGGTCCGGATGATGGTTATGGCGGCCGGTCCGTTGTTTAACTTTTTGTTAGCCTTTCTTTTTGGTATTGTCCTTGTTCATTATGCAGGCTGTGACCCTGCGGTTCTTAGCAAGATAGCACCAAATAGCGCAGCACAGGAGGCTGGACTATGCGCCGGTGACGAAATTATAAAAATAAACGGCAAGCGCATTTACAATTTTAGAGAATTGCCTCTTCATTTGGCACTTATGAAAGAAGGGGAGCCGATAGAGCTTACAATGGAACGACCGGACGGAACAAGATACGAGACGGTTGCAATTCCCAAAGAAGAAAACGGCAGCTATTATCTTGGCGTAGAGAGTAAGGGTGTTTTGGCTGACGGACCGCTTATGACAATTAAGTACGCGGCCCTCGAATGTCGATATTGGGCAAAAACAACGATTATGTCGCTTCGCATGATTGTTACCGGCAAAGTAAAAAGCACGGAAATCATGGGTCCGGTAGGTGTCGGTCAGGAGATGAATAACATACTGGACGAGGTAAAGGATGTAAGTGAAACAAAGAAAGATTACATCATTAATATGATGCTCAATCTGATGAACTGGTGTATTTTACTTTCGGTTAATCTTGGAATCATGAATCTTTTGCCGATTCCTGCACTGGATGGAGGAAGACTGTTATTCCTTATCATTGAGGCAGTTACACGCAGGAAGATACCACAGGAAAAAGAAAACATCGTAAATCTGATCGGATTTGTTATTTTGTTTTTGATTATGATATTGGTATTTTTCAATGATATCAAAAATGTATTTTTTTAAGAGGATAATTTGATGAATCATAGAGAGCAAACAAAGGTTATTACAATTGGAAATGTTAAGATTGGAGGTGGCAATCCGATTGCCATTCAGTCTATGACAAATACGGAAACTTCGGATGTTTCGGCAACTGTTCGTCAGATATTAGAACTTGAGGAGGCTGGTTGCAATATCATTCGTGCCACGGCAAATACAATTGCTGCTGCAGATGCGTTTGATAAGATCAAAGAACATATCCATATTCCGATTGTAGCCGATATCCATTTCGACTATAAGCTTGCAATACGTGCCATCGAGCACGGTGCGGATAAAATTCGAATCAATCCGGGCAACATTGGAGGATTTGACAATCTTAAGCAGGTTGTTGCAGCTGCGAAACAGCATAATATTCCAATTCGCGTCGGTGTGAATTCCGGCTCTCTTGAGAAGAATTTAATCGAAAAATACGGTGGAGTAACAGCAGAAGGTATTGTTGAAAGTGCATTGGATAAGGTTTCTATGATTGAGCAGTGCGATTACGATAACATGGTAATCAGTATCAAATCTTCGGATGTTATGATGTGCGTGAGGGCACATGAGTTAATCGCACAGCATACAAAATACCCGCTTCACGTAGGTATTACAGAGTCGGGAACTGTTTATCGTGGAAATATTAAGTCAGCAGTTGGTCTTGGCATGATTTTAGGACAGGGTATCGGAGATACAATTCGTGTATCACTTACAAGTGACCCGGTGGAAGAGATTATTTCTGCCAAGACGATTTTACGTACTTTAAAATTGCGTAACGATGGTATTGAACTTGTTTCTTGCCCAACATGCGGACGTACAAAAATCGATCTTATTACACTTGCGAATCAGGTGGAACGAATGATACAGGAATATGATCACCTACCGATTAAAGTTGCAGTCATGGGTTGTGCGGTCAATGGACCCGGAGAGGCAAAGGAAGCAGATCTTGGAATTGCCGGTGGTGACGGAGAAGGATTATTGTTCCGCCACGGAGAGATTGTTCGTAAGTTGCCACAGGATCAATTACTTTTTGCATTAAGAGAAGAACTGGACAATTATCAGTCGGAGATTTCGTTAGGGAGTTGATAGATTGGAAAATAAATTATTCAGAGAAGTATTTCCGGGATTAAAATTAGACAAAAAAATAGATGAATTACTCGGTCAAACAAGAGTAGAGAAGATAACCATGTTCCAATCTCAAAAGAAGATGGTTATTTCTATCTCAAGTGATGTTTTGATTGCGAAGTCGCTTATTTACAGAGCGGAGGAACAACTTTCGGCGTTTGTGTTTGATAAGCGTGATGCCAGCTGCAAGATTGAGGAGCATTTTACACTTTCAAAGCAATATGGACTTCGACAGCTGACGGATATTTACAAGGATAGTTTTCTCGATGAAATCAAGACAATCAGTTTTGTTGCGTTTCGTATATTAAAGCGCGGCGAGTGGTTTTGTGATGGAAATGTATTAACCTTTGCGTTAGAAGATACGAACTTGTCAAGAAGTCATGCGGATTTGATCCGTGAGTATTTTGTTACAACCTATAAGGAAAGATTTAATATGGAGGTTTCTGTTGGCTTTGATTATACAGAGGAGCAGAAGTCTTCTTTACGTGAGGTAAATAAGCTTCGTTTGCAACAGGAACTTCGTGCGATTGAGGCGGAGCAGGTAAAAGATAATCCCGGCAATGAGAACGGAGCAGAAGAAAATACAAACACTTCGGCGGATAATACAAAAACAGATGCGACAAACGGAGATTATCCGGCGAGAGAAATGTCCGGTTCCGTGGAAAAACCACAGGAGAATGCTGAGGCAAAGAAGTTAGTTAAGCAGGAAACAAAGACGCCTTCGCGCGCCCAAGGCTATGGCAGGGACCGTAAGGGCGGAAAGTCCGGCAATTACGATCCGGATGTGTTTTATGGCAGAAACTGCGAGGGGGATATTGTCAAAATCAGTGAGGTATATGACGGTATTGGCCCTGTGTGTATGCATGGACAAGTGCTTTCACTTGAGGACCGCGAGCTTCGAAGCGGAAAGTTTATTATCAATGGTACAATAACGGATTTTACGGATACAATAGGCTTCAAGCTTTTTGTACCCGCAGAGGATCGTGATCCCGTTTTAGAGGAGCTTTCTGTCGGAAAATTCTATCTTATGAAGGGTGTTCCGATGTATGACACCTATACACATGAGATTTCCGTATCTTCTATCACCGGATTAAAGCATGCAAATGATTTTCGTGTAAAGCGCATGGATACGTCCATTGAAAAGCGTGTGGAACTTCATATGCATACAACAATGAGTGAAATGGACAGCGTTGTCGATATAAATAAGATTATTAAGCGCGCAAAGGAATGGGGACATAAGGCAATTGCTATTACAGACCATGGTGTTGTACAAGCCTTTCCGATTGCGAATCACGCTGTAAAACCGGATGAGGATTTTAAGATTATTTACGGAGTTGAGGGTTACTTTGTAGATGATTTAAAGGATATGATTGTCAATGAAAAGGGTCAGAGCATTAACACGGATTACGTTGTGTTTGATATTGAGACAACAGGTCTTAGCCCTAAATTTAACAAAATAATTGAAATTGGTGCTGTGCGTATTTCAA
>CALYVE010000036.1 GCA_945492935.1 uncultured Lachnospiraceae bacterium | reverse complement strand
CATACAGACGCTTAAAGATCTTCTGAACCTGCTTCTCATGATCTGCATCGGTTGTACGGATGAATTTGTCATAGGATGTATTCATCAAATCCCAAATTCTTTTGATTTCTGCAGATGTATCATCTACAAATTCCTTTGGTGTTGAAAGATTTTCGAATGCTTTAATCTCAATCTTCTGACCATGCTCATCGGTTCCTGTCTGGAAACGTACATCATAACCGACAAATCTCTTATATCTTGCAATACTATCTGCAAGGACAATCTCATATGTGTTTCCGATATGCGGTTTACCTGATGTATAAGCAATCGCTGTAGTAATGTAATACGGTTTCTTTGCCATTACCCTTTTCCCCCTCCTGTTAATCTAATAATTAGAAAGAATTGCTTCATCAGCAATTCTTTTGATTGCACTGCCGGCAGGCCCCCGCGCCACAAGGCCGCGGTAAATAATGAAACAAAGGGCCGCTTTGTTAACCGACCCTAAGTTTGAATTTCTGTAGCTCTTTGTCTGAATCTACAAGCTCTATCTTACCGCCGAGTGCTCGTATCTTTCCATCAAAATCTTCATATCCGCGAAGAATATATTCGATGTCTTCTACTGTACTAAAGCCCTCTGCTGCAAGTGCGGCAATCACAAGTGCTGCGCCTGCACGCAGGTCCGGTGCAACTAAATTGGCACCTGTGTAAGATTCTATTCCATTTATAACCGCTGAGTTACCTTCCACTTTAATGCGTGCACCCATACGGGATAATTCATTCACATACTTAAAACGATTCTCAAAAATACTTTCCGTAATAATACTTGTTCCCTGTGATAATGCAAGCGTTACCGCCATCTGCGGCTGCATATCTGTCGGAAAACCAGGGTAAGGAAGTGTCTTAATCTGTGTAGCCTTCAGTCTACCGTCTGCCATAACCCGAACAGAATCGTCATATTCCAACACATGTGCTCCGATTTCATTTAACTTGGATGAAATTGCCTCCAAATGCTTAGGAATTACGTTCTTAATTAGTACATTTCCGCCTGTAGCGGCTGCCATTGTCATAAATGTACCCGCCTCAATCTGGTCAGGAATAATCGAATATTCTGTGCCCTTGAGCTTTTGTACACCACGAATACGAATAACATCTGTTCCGGCACCCTTGATATTGGCACCCATACTGTTCAGGAAGTTTGCCACGTCAACAATATGTGGCTCTTTTGCAGCATTCTCTATTGTTGTCTTGCCTTCCGCAAGAACTGCCGCAAGCATAATATTAATTGTAGCACCTACTGTTACAACGTCCATGTAAACATGACGTCCAATCAATTGGTCTGCCTGCGCGCGAACCATACCGCCATTTACGATATCAACCGTTGCACCAAGCGCTTCAAAGCCCTTGATATGCTGATCAATCGGACGTAAACCAATATCGCAACCACCCGGTAATGCGACCTCGGCATAGCGGTACTTTCCAAGCAAAGCTCCTAACAGATAATATGACGCCCGAATTTTACGAATGTACGCATCATCAACACGCAAATCCTCTCCGCCCGAAATTGTTCCGGCGCAAATTGAAACTGTGTGTTCATCTATATATTTTACTCTGGCACCGAGACCCTCAATAGCACGAAGAAGGACGCGAGTATCCTCAACACTTGGAACGTTCTCAATAATACATTCCTCATCTGTAAGAACCGCTGCCGCGAGAATACCAAGAGCCGCATTTTTTGCACCGGCAATGGTTACTTCTCCTTCCAGGGCCACGCCACCTTTAATTACATATCTTTCCATTCCACACCTCTGGACACTATACATAGTCTTATAAATTATAACACATTCCAAAAAAATGTAAACTATTTTTTTGTCCGTTATGTAAACAGGATTACTTATCCGCCTCGCAGTAAATACAACGATACACTCGGTTTTTTGCATCTGTCAGCTTGAAGATGTGAGGAATACCCTGTTCCACCGAGGTAATACATCTTGGATTTTTGCACTTCTTAACATTGACAAGCTTCATAGGAAGTGCAAGCTTTTTCTTCTCGATTGTCTGTCCGTCCTTAATAATACTTACAGTAATATCCGGATCAATATATCCAAGAACATCAAGATTTACGTCATATTCCTGATCAATCTTCAGAATATCCTTCTTTCCCATCTTACTGCTCTTAACATTTTGCAAAATTGCAATACTGCAATCAAGCTTATTCAACTCAAGATCATTATATACCTGTAACGCTTTCCCTGCTGTAATGTGATCAAGTACGATGCCATTTTGAATACTATCGATTTTCATTTATGCTTTCACCCCCAACAAAGTCATAATGAGCGCCATACGCACATATTTACCATTTAACGCCTGTCGGAAATAGCAGGCACGCGGGTCATCATCAACCTCTACGGCAATTTCGTTTACACGTGGGAGCGGATGGAGAATCGACAAATCTTCTTTTGCAAGCTTCAGCTTTGCACGGTCTAAAATGTAAGTATCCTTCAAACGAACATAATCAGCCTCGTTGAAGAAACGTTCCTTCTGAACTCTCGTCATGTAAATGATATCGAGTTCGCCCATAACCTCTTCCATTGTGGAAACTTCCTTATATTCTATATTATTCTTCTCAAATACTTCTGTGATAATGTAATCCGGAACACGCAGCTCCTTCGGCGAGATAAGGACAAATTTAATCCCTTCATACCGGGCAAGTGCCTTAATCAGGGAATGAACGGTTCGTCCAAATTTCAAGTCTCCGCAAAGACCGATTGTGAAATTGTTCAGACGCCCCTTTTCTCTGCGAATTGTAAGTAAGTCCGTAAGTGTCTGCGTCGGATGATTGTGTCCGCCATCACCTGCATTGATAATCGGCACATCGGATACAAAGGATGCAAAATGCGGTGCACCCTCCTTCGGATGACGCATGGCAATAATATCAGCATAACAGCTTACAACACGAACAGTGTCTCCTACACTCTCTCCCTTCGTTGCTGAAGAGGAATCGGCAGAAGAAAAACCAAGTACGTTACCACCTAACTCCATCATCGCCGCCTCGAAGCTAAGTCTTGTTCTGGTACTTGGTTCAAAAAATAAAGTAGCAAGCTTCTTATGCTTACAAACCTCGTTATATTTATCTTTGTGGTCAATAATATCAAGTGCAAGCTCCATGATTTCATCAATCTCTGCTACACTTAAATCAGTTGGATCAATTAAATGTTTCATGACCTTTCTCCTATCTCTCGCACCACGCGAGCAAAATACTACTGCATATATAATAGCGAAAAGCCCTACACATGTCAACCGACTGTCTCCGTTGCTTTTATTTTGTTTTTCTGAAAAATGTCATGAATCGCAACCCGGTCGCGCCGATCGCAAACAAGAACATATTGTCTGCGGTTTGCCCGAATTTTGAGAATAATTACATTGGAATCACCCGGGTCATTTACAAGCTTAAAGCTCTTCATAAATTCCCACTCAATAAAGGTCGATCCAACGATTACGCCCTGCTCTGTAATGCCGCTTTGTATCCGCGTTGACAGTACAATAAAAACGACGAACATAATCACAGCCGGAACAAACGTGTAATATCGAAAAACCAGAAGCAAAACAAGACCAATCATTCCGAGGTTTGCATATACAACCTCCGAGATATTCAGTTTGTGATGCAGGCGACTTGCAATGATAATTCCCGACTGTTTTTTTATGGCGGAGATGCAAACCATCACCGCCACAAAAAATCCAAGAAACAAAACAAATCCCAGCACAACTATCCATACATCCATAGATACTCCTCTGCCGTAAAAGTCCGAGTGACTTTGTGTTTGCTCCTTCTATATCAATTCAAATAATTAAGCATTCTTAATCAAAGTATACATAACAGCCTTTTCAGCATGTCTGCGGTTCTCAGCCTGATCAAGAATAAGCTCAAGATTCTTCATCTCAACACTTTCAGAAATCTCATATCCAACATGCATAGGCATATCATGCATAACAACAGCCTTGCTTCCTTCAAGAAACGCATCATTAATCTGATATGGCATCATCTTTGCCAATGTCTCTTCCTTCTGCTTCGCATAAGCCGGATTATTAAAAAATTCCATATCTACCCATGTATCCGTGTAAAGAATATCCATATCCTTAACATATGTCTTCGCTTCCTCGATTGACATTGTCGGGTCAAGCTCAACATAGTAGCCGGTTGCCTTCGCTTCCTCATAAAATGCATCATCACAGACTGTGTCATTTACAAGCGGAGTAAGACCATACAATGTACCCATCTTCATCTTTGAGAAGAACTCAACCAATGAGTTAAATACATTGTTCTTCGCACCAATGTAAAGGAGCTTCACATTGAGGTTTCCAAAATGCTCAATAATCGTAAGCGCATCCGCAAGAATCTGGCAAGGATGGTATGAATTGTCACAGCCGTTAATAAACGGAACCGTCACATTCTGTCCGAATAATTCCACTGTCTCATTTTTGACAAGTCTTGCCATGATAATATCCACATTACGGCAGACATACTTAATTTCCGAAACAGGCTCACCTAATACAAAATTCGAATCTCTCCAAAGCTGGTTATAATATGTTCCGCCAAGCTCTGTAATACCGGTTGTAAACGAAAGAAAGGTTCTTGTTGAGGTCTTCTCAAACAATGTATAAAGCTTCTTGCCCTTTAACGACTCGCTGTATTTTGCAGGGTCCTTTTTCATATCCAATGCAAGGTTCAGAATATCCATCAATTCTTCCGCTGTGAAGTTTTTGAAATTTAACATATTTTTCATAGCACATGCCTCAACTTTCTTATAAATATGCTGCAAGCTTCTCTGCAACATCCACCTTTTCCCACGGAAGCTCAATATCTGTTCTTCCAAAATGACCATACGCTGCTGTCTGCTTGTAAATTGGTCTTCTGAGATCTAACATCTTAATAATGCCTGCCGGACGAAGATCAAAATTTTCACGAATGATTTCTACAAGTCTCTCATCTGAAAGTTTTCCTGTTCCAAATGTATCAACCATAATTGAGGTTGGTCTTGCAACACCAATCGCATAGGAAAGCTGAATCTCACAACGGTCGGCAAGTCCTGCTGCTACGATATTTTTGGCAACATATCTCGCCGCATATGCTGCTGAACGGTCAACCTTTGTACAATCCTTACCGGAAAATGCACCGCCACCATGACGCGCATAACCACCATATGTATCAACAATGATTTTGCGACCTGTAAGACCACTGTCACCATTTGGTCCTCCAATTACAAAACGGCCGGTTGGATTAATGAAATACTTTGTGTTCGCATCAACCATATCCTTCGGAAGCACTTCATCAAATACATACTTCTTAATGTCCGCATGAATCTGCTCCTGTGTAACCTCCTCACCATGCTGTGTCGACAGAACAACCGCATCCAGGCGGGACGGCTTACCATTTTCATCATATTCTACCGATACCTGCGTCTTACCGTCCGGTCTAAGATATGGGAGAGTGCCGTTCTTACGTACCTCCGTAAGCTTTAATGCAAGCTTGTGTGCAAGAGAAATCGGATATGGCATAAGTTCCGGTGTCTCATTTGTAGCGAATCCAAACATCATTCCCTGGTCGCCCGCTCCAATTGCCTCAATCTGCTCGTCACTCATCAGATGCTCTTTTGCCTCAAGTGCCTTATCAACACCCATTGCAATATCAGCAGACTGCTTATCAAGTGCAGTGATAACACCGCATGTGTCGCAGTCAAAACCATACTTTGCACGATCATAACCAATCTCGCGGATAGTCTCTCGAACAATACTCTGAATATCAATCTGTGCCTTCGTCGTAATTTCTCCCATTACAAGTACCAATCCGGTTGTGCAGGCAGTTTCACATGCAACACGGCTCATTGGATCTTGTGCAAGGATTGCATCCAAAATTGCGTCTGATATCTGGTCACAGATTTTGTCAGGATGTCCTTCTGTAACCGACTCTGAAGTAAATAAAACCTTTTCCATAGGTCCTCCTAAGAAATATTATATATTTATCTCTCCATCATTATGATTTGAAAAGAAAAAATCCGGAAAGCAATCCGGATTTGATAGTCTTAATCTCAAATCCTCTTATTGCTCGACTACTGCATATTGAAAAATCCAATATGTTGTTCGTATCGCTCAGGCCGGCACCTTCCGAAAACACGGGGTTGCCGCAGCTTCATAGTCCCTTATGACTCCACTGCTCTGAATAAGAGAGATAGTATCTTAAAAATAACTGATTATAAAGTTTATGTCAACTAAAATTTTATTATGTAAAAATTAGTCTCTTGAAACGGCAATTCCCTTTGCTTCAATAACTGAAAGTGCAATATTTGTAGCATGGTCGGATACACGCTCCAACACCGAAACAATATCCGAGAAATAAATACCTGCATGTGCACTACATTTACCTTTGTTCAAACGCTGAATATGCTTTGTCTGAAGCTTACGCTCCATCTGATCAATTTCCTCTTCAAGCTCATACAGCTTCTTAACCTGACTTGGGTCGCCGGTAACAAACATCGCAAGAGAAAGCTCCAAAATCTCGTTGATTTTTTCCATCATCTCCTGAAGTTCTTTTACGCTCTTGTCCGAGAAAATAATATCATTTTCACGGAGCTGCAAAACAAGCTGTGCAATTCTTTCCGCATGGTCACCGATACTTTCAATACCGTTTACCACATGGAAATATGCAGACAACAATCTGGAGTCGGCAAGAGGAAGTGTGTCCTGATTAATCTCAATCAGGTAATCGCTTATGTGCTCATCTAAGTAATCAATATATTCCTCTGTCTCGCTAACCTTAAGCACATCCTTCTCTTTGCGGGTAATCAGACAGTTCACTGCCAAATTAAGATTCTCATATGTCATATTTGCCATACGCTCCATCTCCTGTACGGCAAGATAGGCCGCAACAGTAGGGTTTGGATTTGCATTACCGATATACTGCAATACGTATTTCTTTGAATCGCCCTCGACATCCTCGCCCGGAACAATCTTGTATGTGCACTTGATAATAAAATCCATAAACGGATAGAACACAATAACCTGGAACACCTTGAACAAGAAGTGTGACCATGCAATGTTTCGACCAAGTGTACCCGCATCATTACCGCCACCGCTTACGAAGTGGATAATATTTTCAATCTGCGGTGCAAAAAGCATCAACAGAACGAACATCAAAATTGTACCAAATACATTGAACAATAAATGGATTAATGCTGCACGCTTCGCGTTCTTTGTGCCGCCAAAAGAAGCCAGTACTGCTGATGTACAGGCACCAATGTTGCAACCAAGAATTACAAACATACAAATACGAAGGTCAACCAATTCCTGTGATGCCATAACTACGAGGATACTGACTGTTACGGACGAACTCTGTACAACAGAAGTAATAATAAGGCCAAGAAGAACGCCAAGTAACGGATTCGTGAAGTTTGCAAAGAAGTCAATGACCTCCGGAATTTCACGAAGCTCTCCCATAGCCGCCGACATTGTACTGATACCAACAAACAATACACCGAAACCAAGAACAATCTCACCGGATTTGTTAACAATCGGCTTTTTAATGAAGTTCATCATAATTGCACCGGCAAAAACAAATATCGGAGCAATCGTACTCAGACGAAAGGCTACGAGCATGGCGGTTACTGTTGTACCAATGTTGGCACCAAGTATAATACCGCACGCTTCTGTAAGCTTCATAAGTCCTGAATTAACAAAGCTTACAACCATTACTGTAGCCGCACTGGACGACTGAATAACAGCTGTAAAAAACAAGCCGACAATCAAACCAAGAAAACGATTTCTTGTAAACGCTTCAAGAATTGCACGAAGCTTATTACCTGCTACCTTTTCAATACCATGACTCATAAATGTCATACCAAAGATAAACATTCCTAAGCCGCCCATTAATTGTAATGTAATGATTCCCATTCTCTTCCTTAATCCTCTTTCCCTGTTTACCCCCTCGGTAAACGAACACAAACTACTCGCAACATGTTTTATTCTTCGGTCACTGTTATCTTCTTATTATCGTACATATCCTTTATATACTGCTTTGCCTGATTTACCGTATCCTGGTTTGGAACCATGACATATAACATCTCTGAACCGCCGGAATATGTTACATTCATGGAATCAGAACCGTTTACACTGTAAGTCTGGATATCCCACGGCTTCATATCTGCCAACTGGAATTGTGCGAGGTCTGAAATTTCATCGTAGCTTACGCTTGTAACCATACTGTCTGAAATCTCATCCAAAACGCTCTTGTAATTCTTGAGCATATCGGAACTTGCCAAATCCTCAATCACGGCCTTGATTACTGCCATCTGGTTCTTACCTCTCTGACGGTCACCATCTGAGAACATTTTACGCTGTCTTGCAAAAATCAAAGCACCCTTTCCATCTAACTGGTTGTATCCTTTCTGGAAGGAATATCCATGTGCGCTAAACGCATATTCAGAATATACATTTACACCATCCAATGCGTTAATGATTTTCTCAAAACCTGTAAAGTTGACCTTTACATAACCACTAACTTTAACATCATACAGCATACCTAATGTATCCGCCGACACATCGGTACCATAAATACCTGCATGTGTTAATTTATCATAGGCTCCATTTGAGATAGATAACGGAACATAGAAATCTCTCGGCGTGTTAATCATTAATATCTGTCTTGTATTCTTATTTACAGTAAGCAAAATATTAACATCACTGTTACTGTTATTCTCCGGCTTACCACCCACATCGACACCACTTATATAAATCGTGAAGACATCATCCTTTACAGCCTCATCGTCATTATCCACACTACCCTGAAGCTCTGTTACGATGTCCTTAAATGAAATTGAACGTACCCGGCTTTGGAAATCCTCATAGCCCTCTGTCTCCGTAATAAAGCCTTCATATGCCGTATTAAGAATAATCGCACCGACTTCTCCATCATACAAGCCACGAACAAGCCCTGTTGCTGTCTCATATTCCTGAACCAAAAGTGACTGTTCAATCTCATCCTGAATCTCACCGATAACCGTATTTGTATTCTCACGGTCTAATGTCTCAAGAATACCGAAGTCATAATCCTTTGCATCAAGGACATTTTCTGCCGGGTCATCCTTCAACACATAAACGTGAATACTGTCAACCTTCGTCTTAACACCTGTCATCTTGTTAATCTTTTTGTAGGAATAATGTACATAATTACAACCAATAAGGAATATGCACGTTGCGCCGATGGCAACCACCTTCGTAATCAGACCTGCCGTCACATTTTTCTGGGCAAGAAAGAACAAAAATGTAATCGCAACAAATACAAACGAACCAACCAGCATATAAGATATCGGGATCATTTTAAGCTTCGCCAGAAAGCCGGCAAAAACCACTCCGGAAACAAACATAATCGCACAAAGAATGTAACCAATAACCTTCAATGTCTTGATAAGCTTCGTTTCCTTCTTTGATCTTCTCTTCTTTTCTGCAGGCTGTGTGCCTTTATTATATTTATTTGTGCTTTTCGTATTTTTCGAATTCGTAGCCATATTTTTTCTCCTTACTTTGTTGTCTTGAAAATAGTCTTCCCATAACAATCCAATCTATATCATAATCACACATTCCATTAAATGTCAACAAAATGTGTCAATTTCGAAAATATTTCACAATTGTTTCCGGCAGGATACAAATCAGAAAGAATTGCTTCATCAGCAATTCTTTTGATTGCACTGCCGGCAGGGCCCCGCGCCACAAGGCCGCGGTATA
>CALYVE010000035.1 GCA_945492935.1 uncultured Lachnospiraceae bacterium | reverse complement strand
GTAAAACTATAATATTATCTTTGCTATAATCATCCGATTTGTACTTTCTTAAATTGTGTTTTGCCACTCCAAGCAATTTACTCTTACTTGTGATAGCACTTTTCTTGTTGCTAATGTGTGCTGTATACGACGTATTCCCCATAAGCAAATCTCCTCTCTTATCTGTAAAAATTTTTCTCGGAGCATATGCTTATCATCTTGGCTCTGCCACAGATGATAACCCCCTAGCAGTTTTGGCAAGCCAAATCTGCGGTGGCTCTCCGAGGGTTTCAATATTAACTGTTACAACTACCAAGAGTTTAATAATTTGTTCTTTTAAGAAATACAGACTCTAAACTCTTATAAGAATTTAGAATCTGCTTTTCCAAACATTCGGATTGTTAAACTCTTTCATCTGGCATAATCCATGTCCAAAAACTTGTTCCATCATCTAACTTACTTTTTCCTGAAGTAATTCCCAGTTTCTTCTTAGCAGATAAAAGAGTATTTCTTTTTATCCCTCTTTTCGCTGCTTCCTGTAAAATATCATTTGATGCAATCTCCTTCGATAAGCCAAAGAACTCTTTGATAAAGTTCTCCGCAATATCCAGTTTCTTTTTACCTCGACCTTCATTTCCCATTAACAGTTCATCAATGGTAATGTCATAAGGACCGATACAAGTCATCCCTCTATCTTCTGTCATTTCAAATCCGATGGCATCTCCTGTTGGAGCTAATGACGATTTATCGTGCGCCATGATTCGAATATTTGGTTTATCCCGAAGCCTTGCTACTAATAACACGCTTCTTGCTGTTGCCTGAATATCAATGGAGCCTAATCCTCGGTAAGTTGATTTGCTACCAGATGCTTTATTCATATGACCGATAAGGATAACTGCACAATTATATTTTTCTGCAATCATTCCTAAGTGTTTTAATACCGGTCGTATTTCATTGGCTCTGTGCATATCAACCTTGGCTCCAATATATGCCTGAATTGTATCAAGGATAATCAGTCTTGCTCCTGTTTCTATAATTGCCTGCTCCAGTCTGTCATCCATCATGCATAATTCTTTTTCCGTTTCATCAATGACACGTATCATAGAACAATCTGCTCCTGCCTTTTCTAATCTAGGCTTTACAGTATCATCAATACCATCTTCTGCTGTCTGATAAATAATATGAATTGGCTCATATGCTTTATCATCATCACAGGGAAGTGGCAAGCCCTTACTAAGGGCTGCCGCCAACATCAATACAAGTGTTGTCTTTCCTTCTCCCGGATCTCCTTCAATTATGGTTATCTTTCCATAAGGTATATATGGATACCATAACCACTCCACTTCTTTTGAAACCACATCCTCCATATGGATAAGTTTCAATTCTACATTCTGCTGTTCATTCATAATCTTCCTCCTTGTTAAACTGCTTCTTCATTAAAGTAACCTGTTTCTTCCCAAACTCGTTTATCAGGGCAATAATAGCTATATTCATTTGAATTTCCCACTTTTATTGCTGCTCCGAATTTGAGTATTCCTTGTTGTAATCCCAGCCTTACATACTGTGCATCCTTCCCTATTGCACTTGCAATTTCCTTTATCGGTACATTTCTTCCTGTAAAGGCTGGTAAATCAACCTTGTAAATAACTTCCGGCATCAATACCACCTCCTTTTTATAGAGCATTTCTTGCTCTGTTTGTATTTTGCATTATACAGACCTTTTCTTGCTCTGTCAATAGTTTATAATTTAATGTTGACTAACAGATATTAGTATGTTAGATTTGCTATTACAGGAGGTTGATGCAATGAATACAGGTAAAAAGATTAAATTAATACGAACTTTTCGTGGATTAACTCAGAAAGAGCTTGGAGAAGCATGTGGAATACACGAAGTGGCAATCCGCAAGTACGAACTTGGAAAGAATCTTCCAAAGCCGGAACAACTTCGAAAGATTGCAGAAGCACTTAATGTAAATGTGAATTCATTGGTAGAATTTGATATTGAATCTGATGGAGATGTACTACCATTACTATTTGCAATTGACGAAGTTTTTGATGTGTCAATTAAAGACGTTGATGGAGAACCCGGAATATTCTTTTCTAACAAAAGTCTCATACAGTTTCTAAAAGACTGGCAGGCAATGAAAGAATTACTTGCTTCTGGCAGCCAGACTCAAGACAATTATGAGATTTGGAAAACAATTCGTCCAAGTGTAACAAAGGTAACCCATGAATAACAATCATTTTATCCGCTTGCTATCAGCTTTCTAGTAAATAGCGAAAGGATGGTGCTTATGAAGTTACCCAACGGATACGGAAGCGTTGTAAAACTTTCCGGCAAAAGAAGAAGACCTTATCAAGTGCGAAAAACGATAGGCTGGCACTATGATAAGGAAAAAGACAAACAGGTTCAGGATATGATTACGATTGGATATGCGGCTACAAAGGCAGAAGCCTTGCAGATGCTTGCAGAATACAATAATAATCCATTTGACACCAAGGCTGCTAAGATGACCTTTTCAGATGTATATGAAGAATGGTCAAAGCGTAAGTTTCCTACTATTTCTGAATCCAATGTAAAAGGATACTCTGCTTCATATAAAGCGTGTGAATCCCTTTATAACAAAGTATTCAAGGATATTAAATTAGTTGATTTACAGACTGTCATTGATACGTGTGGCAAGAATTTCCCCACACTAAAGAAAATCAAAGTATTATTTAATCAGCTATATGACTATGCCTTGAAGAATGATATTTGCAACAAAGACTATTCCAGCTATGTGGACGTCGCACAATATAAGGATCGCAATCCTAACAAATACGACAGAAACAAATTTGAAAAGAATGAAATTGATATGATATGGGAGCAAAAAGAAGATAAGTATTATCAGATTATATTAATGCTTCTATACAGT
Source organism: uncultured Lachnospiraceae bacterium (assembly GCA_945492935.1). GTDB lineage: Bacteria > Bacillota > Clostridia > Lachnospirales > Lachnospiraceae > Coprococcus_C. The sequence goes on along the minus strand of CALYVE010000035.1, from coordinate 7,166 downwards.
GGAGTTCGAGTTTCAGAATTGTTGGATTTGAAAAAAGAAAATGTTCATCTGGAAGAACAGTATTTTGATGTTATCTGTAGTAAAACAGAAAATGGTATTCGAAAGGTTCCCATAGCAGATAAGCTTCTGCCATACTACAAAGCTTGGTATGAATCCTGTCCAGAATGTGAATATCTACTTCACACAGAGGACGGAAATCATTTTCTATACCGAAACTACTATGATAGCTATTTTAAACCTTTAATGGAACAGCTAAATATTAATCGTACGCCCCATTGTTGTAGGCATACCTGTATTTCAATGTTAGCGGAAGCTGGTGTGAATCAGACAATAATCAAAAAGATTGTGGGGCACTCTGGTGCTATGACACTTACAGAGAAAGTGTACACACACTTTGATATAAAGGAGCTTGTAGATGCGATTAATACGATTTAACAAAAAGAAAAGGACATTCCCAGATTGCTCTGAAAATGTCCTATACATATCATAATCTTTGTTGCATACCTGTTGCATATGTGTTGCATTTGATGTAAATTCCAGCACATCTGACAACGTTCCACAACTTCTGTAACCCTTGTAAAATGGGCTTTTCTTGAATCTCGCGTTTCCGAAAGATTATCTCTTTGAGAACTGTGGAGCACGACGAGCTGCCTTTAAACCTGGCTTCTTTCTCTCCTTCATACGAGGATCTCTTGTGAGGTAACCTGCCTTCTTAAGGGCTAGTCTATACTCAGCATCTGCCTCGCAAAGTGCTCTTGAAATACCATGTCTGATTGCACCGGCCTGTCCGGTAAAACCACCACCACGAACGTTAACAAGTACATCAAACTTGCCTGTTGTAGCTGTTGCTGCGAATGGCTGGTTAACGATTACCTTTAATGTATCAAGACCGAAATACTCTTCCATGTCCTTCTTGTTGATTGTTACTTTACCAGTACCCGGTACAAGATATACTCTTGCGATACTGCTTTTTCTTCTACCTGTTCCGTAAAATCTACTACTCTTAGCCACGAATATATCCTCCCTAATTAATACTTAATCTCTAATACTTCCGGCTTCTGTGCCTGCTGCATATGCTCTGGTCCAGCATAAATGTGAAGCTTCTTAATCATCTGTCTGCCAAGTGGTCCCTTTGGAAGCATACCCTTAACTGCAAGGTAGATAACGTCTTCTGGCTTCTTAGCGAGCTTCTCCTTAAGTGTCTGCTCCTTCATACCGCCTACATAGTCTGAATGATGGTAGTAAATCTTCTGGTCCATCTTCTTACCTGTAACCTTAATCTTCTCAGCATTAACTACTACTACGTAGTCACCTGTATCAATATGAGGTGTGAATGTTGGCTTATTCTTACCTCTTAAAATACTTGCGATCTCTGATGATAAACGACCTAATGTATGTCCTGTAGCATCAACTACATACCACTTTCTCTCGATAGTTGATGGGCTTGCCATAAAGCTCTTCATTGTGGTTCCTCCTTAATATTCAAGTAAATAATTGCACTTTGCGAAACATGGCTTGCCGAAATGTCCGAAACGGCACATATCTCACCTCGTACACATCTATAGGCACTCTGTATTCTTACTATGTGAAAGCAAGTTATAAGAATATCAGTGTCTTAAACTGTCCGACACCGGGGCTGTTGGCATCAAGGCAGTCTTCTCCTATCGTCACAATTTAGTATTATATTATATGTAATATGATGTGTCAATTCATTTTTACAAGATTTATGCAAATTTTTTCATCATTTTTTCATCATTTCGTTTTTTCATATAATATCAGAGTCCACCTTTGTTTTTATCAGTTATGAATTACCATTTCATTAACGTATCTCTTTGTGCTTTGAACTCATCGTAATTTACCTCATTCGAAAAATTATTTTCAATATGCGGATTTTTAACCATATATGAATCCGGAGTAGCTCCAAAGAAATAATACTCTACATGAACATTATCGCCATTCTCATCCGGGTAATTATAATCCTCTACACCGCCGACCCATATGATTACACCTTCCTTATACTGATAACAATACATCTCCTTGTCTTCTACAAGATTCTGAAAACTTGTCGAGTCATTTCGCTCAAAAAATAATGTCATTTTATTGGTCAGAATCCTTCTCAAATTCAATAATACACTCAACACCTTGATTGTCTGTTCCACCGACAGAAAATCGCTTGTGCTTGTTATCATAAGTGCCTGTGAATACTGCATACTCACTCTCCAATTTTACTTTCTTTCCATTTATGCTAAGCTTGAACTTAGGATAGCCCCCGATACGAACTTCACCATCCTTAATCTCAACAGACATATTTCTCTGTGCAGCACGTGTTACGTCCGATCCATTCTTCTGGTAATATGTGATATAGTAATCACCATCAACCTCATACTTTGATCCACATCCAACAAGGCTCATCATTAGCACTGCACAAAGTACAAATAATGTGATAATTGACTTCTTTGATTTTTTTGCTCCACAATTGTAATTCTTCATAATTTTTTCCTCCCGGCTTTGCCATAAAAATAATGTATTTTATTTACATCTGAATCTTAGCATTCAGGAGTTAGTATTTTTTTGCGCATAAATTAGTGTGAAACAATGAATCTGTTATAAATATTCTATTCCGACTAACGTAAGACCGCATGCCTCCGCCTTTGGAGCTGCCTTTTTCCGATCCTTGGATTCAAGAATCTCCTTTACGTACTCCGGCTCATACATGCCCATACCACATTTCAGCAATGTTCCCATTATTATTCGAACCATGTTATATAAAAAGCCGTCACCTTTTATTCGCATAGTAATCATATTCCCCTCTTTTCGGAAAGATATTTCTGTCACGGTTCGAACGGTATTCTCAACCTGCGTACGCGGAGACGAAAACGCGATGAAATCGTGCTTTCCCACAAGATATGCTGCTGCCTTTTCCATCTTCTCCATATCCAAATGATAATATACGAATTTGGAATACAGTCGTACAATCGGATTTGGAAATTTGTTATTCCAAATATTATATTCATAGGTTTTAATTGTGTCGCAATATCTTGGATGAAAATCATCGGCCACCTCACATGAATTCGTAATGCGGATATCATCCGGCAGGCGCTGATTTAATGCAAAGGAAATCTTATCCGGCGGAATACGCGTTTCTGTATCAAACACAGCAACATTCCCAAGTGCGTGCACACCCGAATCCGTACGACTTGCACCGATTATTTTGATTTCTTCGCCCAGAAGTCTTGTGAGTTCTTCATTTAATACCTGTTCGACTGTGATGCCATTATCTTGCATCTGCCAGCCACAATAATTCGTTCCATCGTATGCGACGATTAATTTTACACGTTTACTCATTCTATTTTCCTTCCATTAAAACTGTATAATCAGCCAAATCGACAGTACCAAAAAGACAATCATAAAAATATATCCTATAATATCTTTTCCATCGTATTTGAGCGGTTTGAGTTTTGTTCGGCCTTTTCCGCCGGTATAACAACGAGCATCCATCGCATCGCCAAGATTTCCCGCACGATTAATCGCATTTTGGAATAAAGGCGCAATTACGGTCTTTAATTTCTTGAATCGGGTAATCGGTCCTCCCTGATGAAAATCGACTCCACGAGCCTCCTGCGCCCGCATAATTCGCGATAATTCCTCTGATAATACGGAAACAAATCGCAAAGCTATCGTAATACCTACTGCAACGCCCGCGCTTAGATGGAAGCATTTTTCTAAGCCATCCGTAAGCTCAGTTGGAGTTGTTGTGTACGTAAGCAATGATGCAACGATAATAAGCATCATCATTCGCCAAAATACAAAGGAAGCCTTGAGCAAACCTTCTTTTGTGATAGCTACGGCACCTACTGATACAAAAGCCTCGCCACGTGTTGTGAAAATGTTCAGTGCAGAGCAGACAAAAATGAAAACAAGGATTCCTCGCATTCCTTTTAAAATGTATCGGACCGGCACTTTTGAAAGCAGCACTTCTAACACGCAAATTGCGGTAAGCAAAAGAAAAAACGGCAAATTCCGATCGAATAAAGACACGATAATATAGAAAAGTGTAAATCGAATTTTGACTCTCGGATCCAGCCTGTGTAAGAACGAATCAGCACTATAGTACTGTCCAAGAGTAATGTCTCTAAGCATCCTATAAGCACCTCTCAATCTCACGAATTCCGTCCAACTGAAGTGGTGCCGGTGTCACCGGAAGCCCGAGTTCCCGCAAACGGATAAGCAATTGCATAATCACCGGCAAAAGTTCTCTCTCATTGCGCATTTCGTAAAAAACATAATCCGGTCTTCCACATTTTTTGATTGTTCCTTCTTCAATATAGATAACACGGTCTGCATATTGCCAAGCACTCTCTGCATCATGGCTGACCATAACAATCGTAATTCCTGCTTCCCTGTGTAACAGATCAATGATTTGCAGCATCTCTCTCCTACCTTCAGGATCAAGTCCTGCAAGCGGCTCATCTAAAATCAAATAATCCGGTTTCATCGCAAGCACACCGGCAAGTGCAACACGACGCCGCTCTCCTCCGGAAAGCTTATTCAACGGTAAATCATACACATCCTGCGATAATCCAACAAGCTCAATTGATTCATATGCTCGTTTCTCCGCCTCAACCTCCGAAATACCAACATTGCGAGGTCCAAATACGACATCCTCGTAAACATTTTTTGCAAACAGCTGCTGCTCCGGATATTGAAAAACATATCCGACCTTCGTATGCAGCTTCTGCTTGTCTGTTGCGCGGTCAAACACATCGCGTCCATCCACATACACTGTTCCGCTGTTCGGCTTAAGAAGTGCAGGAATTAGTTGTAATAACGTGGATTTTCCAGACCCTGTTTTTCCCATCACAACTACATATTCGCCCTTCTTAATTGAAAGCGATACATTTTTTAATATTGCTTTATTTCCATACGAAAAACTAACCTGGTCAAACAAAATAGCATTGACCGGATTTATTTTATCTTTTGGCAACTCTATATGCTCTACCGTTACATTCGGATAAAAGGATTCCTTATGCTCAAAAAAAATTCGCTTTGCAAGGTTCTCCACAGAATAAAGGGCACTTGTACGAATCATTTGTCTTTCATTCATTTCCTTAGCGATTTTAACAATCTGCGGACATTCCAGGCCATATTCAAGCAATTTGTCCTCTGCTCCAAATATCACATCCTTCGTGCCCTGCATAACGAGTTTTCCTTTGTACATAACATAAATTCGATCGGCAAGTAACAGCTCCTCCATAATATGTGTAATCATGATTACTGTAATACCAAGCTTCTCGTTTAGCTCTTTGATTGTTGCAAGAACCTCATGTCGGGATTTTGGATCAAGCATAGATGTTGCTTCATCTAAAACAATACATTCCGGCTGCATGGCAAGCACGCCTGCGATTGCAACCTTCTGTCGTTCGCCGCCGGACAATTCATTAATTCTTCTGTCAACTGCGACGGTAAGTCCCGCATTTGCTGCCGCAGTCTCCACACGTTTCCATAATTCCTCCGATGGTACACCGAGATTTTCTGCGCCGAAAGCAATATCTTCTGCCACAATACTTCCCAGAAGCTGATCATCCGGATTTTGAAATACCATACCAACCTTTCGACGAATCGGCATTGTATTTTCCTCATCAAATGCATCAAGTCCGCCAATCACAACCGTACCTTCAATCGGAACAAGTAATCGATTCAATATCTTTGCAAATGTACTTTTTCCACTGCCGTTTTTTCCTGCAACCGCAACAAAGTCACCTTTCTTGACATCAAAATGAATCCCACGGATAGCGTTAATCATTTCCGTGAGATTCCCTTCGTCATCGCGTTCAAAATATTCAAATGCAAGGTCTTTTATTCTTATCATATTCTCGGTTGTCCTTTTTTATATGATTTCATTATATTGGTTATTCTTTAGACCGTCAACCTTGCTTTCTTCGTTCAAAGCTTACACAATTTGGTAACTTGTAAAATGGTATCGGAAGAACAATCCCTTTCAATGTGTAATATGTTTTTATCCTTCCTATTGCACATCTGTTTGCGTAGCCGTTCCTCCATATTCAGCATCAAGTTCCGGGCACAAAACCCATTTCTTTGAATTATCTACGTTGCAAACATATACAGTCACACTTCCGTTTGATGCCACACGAAATGCAAAATGATCCGCACCATTTACCTTGTAACGAACTTCAGGATACTTCCCAATGGAAATCAGGATTTCCTCTTTTATAGTATCCGGCAGATTTCCCAAACCCTGTTCATTAAAATCAATCATCGTATCGACGTAGTTCGTTGTTAACTCGATAAATATTTCTTCCGTTCCAAGCGCGCTATCGATAGCAGTCTTAATGCTTTTTGCCGTAGCCACATCATCCTGCTTCATAACAGTTTCTAACTCAACATCACTATCTGCTATTGCACCGGTCTGATCATTTCCAATCAGCTCTGTATTTACAGTACCACCATACGCCATGTCAATATCGGGCGCGAGCATCCATTTTGTTGAATTGTTTGCATTGCATACGTATACTGTCACCATGCCCTTTTCATCAACCGAAAATGCAAAATGATCCGCACTGTTTGCTTTATAGTTAACTTCCGGTATTTCTCCAAGATTCTTTACAATTTCATCCTTTGTAGCAGTTTCTAAAACACCCATCCCCTGGTCTGTGACAACAATCAACTTTCCTGCATGGTTTGTTATGAATTCAACATACACATCCTCTTTCCCAAGTGCCGTATCAACTGCAGTTTTAATTGCTTTTGCCGATGAAATATCTTGTTCTTTCTGACTTTCAACAACCGCAGGATTTTCTGTAGTAATAATTTCACCTGTATTATCAGTACTATTCGCGTTATCTTTTGTCTTGGCTTTGCCACAGCCGGGTAATATAGCAAGACATAGGCATAATACAATTCCCAGTTTTTTCTTCATAATCAATCACCTCTAAATTTGTATTTCATCATATTTCATCGTATTTCATAACATTACTTGAATACGAACATTAATTATAGTACGAATCCCTATTTAATTCAAGGATGGGGCATTGCAACATTTCTTCGATGACATGTTTCTTACTCGGACGCTTTCGAAAGCTGTTTGTTCAGAAATAAATCCAATAAATTTGATATTTTTTCGATTTATCGTCATTTGGTAAAACAAA
>CALYVE010000034.1 GCA_945492935.1 uncultured Lachnospiraceae bacterium | reverse complement strand
AACGTGGAGAACTTGAATTTTTTTATGTGGATTCTAAGCAAATTCGAAAAGGCTATGGGACGCAGTTGTGGAAGCATATGATAGCTTGGTGTGAACAAAAAGGCATTAAAAGAATTGATTTTGTGACAAGCGAGCCTGCGGTAGAGTTCTATAAAAAATGTGGTGCGGTGCCGGATGGAACAATGCAATCCGGTATCGATGGACGGGATATTCCGATGTTGCATTATGATTTGAAGTGAGCAGGCAGTGTAACAACAAAGCAACAGCCGTCTGTATAATCGCTATCAAGCATAATTGTTCCGTTGTGAAGCTCCACAATCTGTTTGCAAAGCGGAAGTCCAAGACCGTATCCTTCGCTCTTGTGCGAGCTGTCGGATTGATAAAACTTATGGAAGACATGGAGATGTTCTTCCTTTGGAATACCGGGGCCTTTGTCGCTGATACGAAATTCGATGTCGTCGTCTGTTTGGTTAAGTCGCAGAGTAATGGTTGCTCCTTGCGGAGAAAATTTGATGGCGTTGTCAATTAAATTATTCCATACATGAAGCAGAAGATTTCTGCATGCGGTAAAAGAAATCGAATCCATTTCTACATCGAATTCGATTTCTTTTTTTGTCCATTTTTCTTCAAAGTAAAGAATCGATTGACGGATCTGTTCGTCCAGCCGGTATTCCTCTTTCTTTTCATTGATGGAGGTATTTTCAACCTTTGAGAGGAGGAGAACATTTCCAACCAGGTCAGAGAGTCGCTTGGTGTTCAGAATGATTTTATCGATATAAAGCGCCTGTTCCTCGTTCAGTGTATCTTCCTGTAACAGGGTGGAATATCCCTCGATTGCATTAATCGGAGTTTTAAATTCATGAGAAACACTCGAAACGAAATCCGATTGCAGGGTGTCCATACTATTTAATTCTGCAACCATCTGATTGAAGCTTTCGCACAGCTCGTTGATCTCGTTGATTCGTCCTTTGGTCTCTGCACGGACAGTAAAATCGCCGGTCATGACGTTTCGCATACCGGTTCTTAAGCGTCTGATATCCTCGAAAATAAAATGATCGACAAACTTGTAAAAACCAAAGCCAATCAGAAAACTGCATGCAACGATGGAGAGAGACTGTGGAATCTCAGAGTTGTAGTGGAACAGCTTTTGGAAAATGAGTCGGACTCCGATGGAAAGTATGACGGTTGCCAGTACCTCTGCCAATACAATCAACACAAAATATACCTGAAGCCCGATGTATCTTTTTTTGTTTTTCTTATTCATTATAAATCACCTTATATCCGACTCCTCGCATGGTAACAATCGAAAAATCACGATTTCCTTTCAGTCGGTCTCTCAGTCTTCCGATGTGCACCTCGACCGTATGGGAGTCACTCTCTGTGGAGTAGCCCCACACGTCATCTAAAAGCTGCTGCTTCGTAAAGATTTTTCCGGGATAGGAGGCCATCTTAAAGAGCACCATAAACTCTTTTTGCGGGAGTACGGTTGTTTTATTGTCGTATGAGATGGTGAAGGAATCGTAGTCGAGTATGCTGCTTCCAATCGTAAGCTGGCGCTCGGTCTGCATCTGGAATCGGCGCAAAAGCGCATTTACGCGCAGAACCATCTCATTTACGTTAATTGGTTTTACCATGTAATCATCTGTGCCGGAGGTAAAGCCTTCGCGCATGTCGTCAAACGTATCCTTGGCTGTAATCATCAGAACAGGCAGGGGTGTGTGTTCTTCGCGCAACATCTTAACGAGGGAAAAACCGTCGAGCACAGGCATCATGACATCCGAGATTAAGAGGTCATAGTGATTGCTGTGAATCAATTCAAGTGCCTGTTGACCGTTCTCTGCACAGGTTACGGAAAACCCATTTTTAATTAGGACATGAGAGAACAACTGGCGAAGCTCGAAATCGTCCTCAGCTATGATTAGTTTAAACATGTAATTGCTCCTTGATATGAATTATCTTGTTTTAGTGTAATCAAAACAAATGCAAAACACAATGATTTTCGTCAAAAAAACAGAAACTTCAACAAAAGTTGAGGTTCGGTTGAGGTTTGGTTGAAAAAACAATCGTATAATTTGTTCAGCATAAAATAGGGGAGGATTTTGTATGAAGGGCATTTTAGGAAAGCTTGGAAGAGGCTTTGCACATATTTATTACCGGCTTGTATACCGACCGGTTGTCCGATATGAATCGGAAGAAGCAAAATGTGCCATACGTGAGGGCGGCGCGATAATTGCATCGAACCATGTAACCTATAACGATGGCCCATTGATGTATATTTTGTTTAAAAACAGTGGCTTGCTCATGGCAAAGGATTGGGCGGAAAAGAAATATTTAAGCTGGCTCATTGAGGGCAGCAGTATTATTCCTGTTGATCGGTTTCAGATGGATCTTTCATGGATTTCCGCAGCAAGAGAAAAAATTCAAAATGGAGACAATGTGATTATTTTTCCGGAAGGACATACTTCGGAGGACGATCATATGGATGATTTCAAACCGGGCTTTGCTATGCTGTCAGTGATGACAAATGCAAGAATTGTTCCGGTATATAATGACGGAGAATACCACAGATGTATCGGAAAGAGAATACGTCTTTATGTGGGAAATCCGGTTGAGCTTACGGAAGACGGTAAGTGTCTTCAGGCAGATTATTTAAAGCGGGAGAGTGCGAAAGTACATGACGAAATAAAGAAAATACAAAAGGAGCGTACAGCATGGTAGATCATTATTTTTACAACATGGTTAATCCTGAAGAAATGGAAACATTGGAATACATTCCGACCTTTCCAAAATTTCTATCAATAATCGAGGAGCGTTACAGCACATACGAGGCAATCAGTGATAAGACAACGACTTATACATATGGTGAGCTTGCCAAAAGAGTGCGACGCAGAATTGCATTTTTAGATGCGCAGGGTATAAAAAAGGGAACCAATATAGCAGTAATGGCGAGAAACGATTTGGATGCAATGGAACTGTTTCTTGCAATACCGGCAGCAGGCTATACGGTACTTATGCTTCCGAATGCGCTGAATGATGTTGCTCTTAAAAACATTTCCAAGAAGTTTGATATTGCAGGTATGTTTGTTGCTAAAGAGTTTCAACCACTTACAAAGGAGCTTACATGTAAAATTTTTGACAGCAGGGAGATTGCTGATAAAGAAGGAAGCTATGCGGATGTTGAGAAGGAAACAGTGGCAGCCATCTTCTTCACAGGTGGAACGACCGGCGCACCGAAGGGTGCTGTTCTCACACATGGCGCAATTATGAGAGGCTCGTTTAACGGTGTGTTCCAGCCGGGAAATACTTTACACAGAAGATACATTGCGATGCTTCCGCTTTCCCACATTTTTGGTGCGGTTCGCGGTTATATGTCCTGTCTTTATACAGGCTCTGTCGTGTATACCTGTGCGGATATGAGGGCAGCAATCGCGGATATCCCGGTAGTGAGACCTACGACCTTGATTTTGGTTCCGGGCCTGGTTGAAATTATTCTTAATATTGCAGCTATGAAGGGACAGGCTTTCCTTGGTGATCTTGAGTCGATTATGTGTGGGGCGGCACCGGTACCACCAAAGCTTATGGCAAAGGCAGCAAGCTATGGGATCAATCTTTGTGCCGGATATGGTTTGACAGAGTGTGCAAATCTGACAGCCGGTAACTGCGACACGGATAAGAAACCAAACTCTATGGGGGCAATTTATCCGGAGCAGGAAGTGAAGGTTGTGGATGGTGAGCTTTGGATTAAGGGTGACAATGTCATGGTCGGTTATTACAATGACCCGGAAAAGACAGCTGAGGTGTTTGAGGATGGATGGTTTAAGACGGGTGATTTGGTAGAGTTTGACGAGGATGGATTTATCTATATTACAGGTCGAATCAAGAACTTGATTATTCTTTCCAATGGCGAAAATGTTTCACCGGAGGAAATCGAGGAGCTGTTCTACAAGGAGCAGCTTGTGAAGGATTGCCTTGTAAAGGAAATGGAAGTAAACGGTAATACCGTAATCGGTATCGAGATTCTTCCGGATTTGACAGGAGTTTCCGCAAGTGATGAGGAGCTTCCAAAGCTGCTTCAGGAAATGATTGATCGTGTAAATCAGACACTTCCGCCGTTTAAGCGTGTGATGAGGTTTGAGATTCGTAAAGAAGATTTTAAACGCTCCGGTGCGATGAAGATTCTTAGAAATCAGTAAGTCGTCGGACAAAATCAAAGCAATAAGGTTGAAGGATAACCGGATAGAGGAGGAGAATACAAATGATATTTGATGAATTAGTAGAGATTTTCAAAACCGTTATGCCACAGATGGATGCAAGCAGGCTTAAGCCGGAGAGTGTTTTAACGACAGATCTTGGTATCGATTCTCTTAACATGATGTTACTTGCGATTACGGTTGAGGACCGCTTCGGAATCAAATTTGAAGCCGGAGTAAAGCTTGATACGGTTTCTGATATTATGGAGTATATTGAGAAATGCAAAGAGTCTTAGTCATTAACGGAAGTCCAAAGGGTGAAAGAAGTAATACAATGCAGCTAACCAATGCTGTGCTTTCCGGTATGAGACAGGCGACGGACGAAATCGATGTCTGTATGAAAAATATCTGTGATATGGATATCACGCCTTGCGTCGGATGCATGAGCTGCTGGGGTAAAACACCGGGCAAATGTGTGGTAGGAGATTGTATGCAGGAGGTATACGAACACTTCAAAATGGCGGATACGGTGATATTTAGTTTTCCGCTATATTTCTTTGGTATGCCCGGAGCAATGAAGGTGTTTGTGGATCGATTGATGCCTCTTATGGAGACGTATCGAGGAGCGGTCAAGACAATCGGAAAGGATGCATTTCATGAGTTTCGCTTTGATACATCAGACAAGCAGTTTGTGATTATTTCTACTTGCGGTTATGGACGTGCAGAGGAGATATTTGATTCGCTTACAAAGGAGATGGATTTTATTTTCGGCAGCGGAAATTATTATCCTCTATATTGTCCGCAGGGAGAAATGTTTGCAATCGAAGCCTTAAAACCGCAGATTAATTGTTATCTGGAACGCTATCGTGCAATCGGAACATGCCTTGGTGCACATGAAGTGGTTACGGAGGAGATGCTTAAGGCGGCTTCGGAACCGATTCTTTTGCAGAGAGCATTTGAGATGCTGGTAAATAATTACTGGGATCAGGTGACACCGAAGAAAAAGGTGTATCTGTTCGGTGATTCGCTTATGAAGGGTGTTATGCCGGATGCGGATGGAATGTACCACAGTTCGGATGCCATCGGTTTTTCGGATATGCAGAAGAAATACCGGTTTGAGCTTTCCAACTTTGCGATGCCGACCTTTACGACCACACAGATATTAACTTACATGAAGACTGTGGCAGCAGGAAAAGAATTGCCGGATTTGGTAGTTCTTGAAGGCGGCGGCAATGACTGTGATCATGACTGGCCGAGATTTGCGAAAACGAATGGCAAAGAACTGGTAAACCGTGTCCCGTTAGTCCAATTCGAGCGTAATCTTCGCGAGATGGTTTTGTTTTGGACAAAGAAGCATGTACCTTGTGCACTTGTTATAACACCGCCGATTGATATGAACAAATTCTTTTTGCACCTGCAAAAGGATGAGAGACTTCATGCTGTAAGGGATAAGTTTCCGGATGTTTCCCGCATGGAACAGGAGTATGTAGAGTATAAAAAGATTATGTATCAAGTGATTGAAGAATATCATCTTTCCTGCATTGATTTATCGCATTGCTTTGATGCATGCAATGGTATGGAAATTTACAGTGATGACGGTATGCATCCGAATGAAATTGGATATGGAATGTTTAAGTCGGTTTTTGAAGCGTGTTTTTCCGGGATGTAGGAGCAACTAAGCGGAAGCGGTCCCGGAATGGAACCATCACCGTGAAGAAAGCGTCCGGGTAAGAATCGTGCCAACGATAACTTGACAGAAAGAAATTATGAACAATGCTTGAATATTTCTAAAAAATGTGATAAAGTTACAAGTGCTGTGTGATTTGCATAGCACTTGTAACTTCGATGCGTGGCTCAGTTTGGTAGAGCGCTGCGTTCGGGACGCAGAGGTCGCAGGTTCGAATCCTGTCGCATCGATTTTTTATTTGTGTAATCGGTCGAAACACTGTATCAACAGAGACTTTTGACATCTGAATCTTTACAGGTGAATTAAATTTTAATTGACAATTATTTTCGGTAGTGGTATAACCCCAATATAAGATTATATTTCAAACCTGTGACGCGGAGATAACGTTAATTATGCTTCTACAGAGAGCCCGGGTAGCTGAGAGCCGGGTGAAAAACAGATTCTCAAATGGACCGCTGAGGGCGCAGTCAAATGTAGCGACAAGCTGCAGAGTATTCTGCGACGTGAGGACATACGTTAGTTGTCGGAGATATATTTGTATCTTGCTAAGAGCGTGAGATCACGAATCAAGGTGGCACCGCGGATAAGTTTATTCGTCCTTGACAGATAAGTATTATTCTGTCAGGGACTTTTTTATTTCCGCGGCCTTGTGGCGCGGGGCCCTGCCGGGAGTGCAATCAAAAGAATTGGTGATTATTGATAGGAGGAACGAAATATGTTACGAACGAAACGATGGCGCCGCAGTAAATGAATCAAATTCAAATCGCAAATATTAATTTATTAAATGGAGGACAAAACTATGACATATAACAATATTGATTTCGATACATACTTCAAAAACTATCCGGATGCAAAGGGCTACTTTGGAAAATATGGTGGTTCTTATATTCCGCCGGAGCTTCAGGTTGCAATGGATGAGATTAACGAGGCTTACTTTACAATTTGCAAATCCAGCAAGTTTATTAGTGAGCTTAGAAGAATCCGCAAAGAATTCCAAGGAAGACCAACTCCGATTTCTTATCTTGAGAGACTATCAGGCTCATTGGGAAATGTACAGCTTTATGTAAAGCGTGAGGATTTAAATCATACCGGTGCCCACAAGCTCAATCACTGTATGGGTGAGGTGCTTCTTGCAAAATATATGGGTAAAAAGAAAGTAATCGCTGAGACCGGCGCAGGCCAGCACGGAGTAGCACTTGCAACGGCGGCAGCATATTTCGGTCTTGAGTGTGACATTTATATGGGTGCTGTAGACATCAAGAAACAGGCTCCGAATGTAGCCCGTATGAAGATTCTTGGTGCGAACGTAGTCGAGGTAACGGAAGGCCTTCAGACACTTAAGGAAGCAGTTGATGCAGCATTTGATGCATACTGCAGAGAATACAAGGATGCAATATACTGTATAGGCTCTGTTGTAGGACCGCATCCGTTCCCTATGATGGTTCGCGATTTCCAAAGTGTAGTTGGTATCGAGGCGAGAGAACAGTTCTTGGAAATGACAGGCGAGCTTCCTGATGCAGTCGTTGCCTGTGTAGGCGGCGGTTCCAATGCTATGGGAATGTTCTCGGGATTTTTGAATGATCCGGTTGAAATTTATGGCGTAGAACCACTTGGTCGTGGGCCGGCTCTTGGAGATCATGCAGCCAGCTTAAAATACGGCACAGAAGGTATCATGCACGGCTTTAACAGTATCATGCTTAAGGACGAAAATGGTGAACCGGCTCCTGTTTACTCTGTAGCAAGTGGTCTTGATTATCCATCGAGTGGTCCGGAGCATGCATTCCTTCATGACATCGGAAGAGTGAAATATGATGTTGTAAATGATGAAGAAACAATTGATGCTTTCTACAAGCTATCAAGACTTGAGGGAATCATTCCTGCAATCGAAAGCTCTCATGCCGTTGCGTATGGTATGAAGCTTGCTAAGGAAATGGGTAAGGGTTCCATTCTCATCAACCTGTCTGGTCGTGGAGACAAGGATATGGATTACATTATAGAAAAATACGGAATTCGATAAAAGGATTTTCTTAGCAGATACAAAAAGGCGGACAATACATACATGCGTATTGTCCGCCTTTTTTGTGTTATGTAAACCTGACTGGTCATTCGTCAGTAAAACTGGTCGTTCGTCAAGAAGTCGTGACAAACATATCAAACTTTGTTATTCTTATCATGGATCATGAAAGTGTACAAAGGATATGTAATATATTGAGGGAATAAAAAAGGAGACTTGAAATGAAAAGAGAAGAGCGCAGGGAACAATCCCTGGAATGTTTTGCAAAAAAATATGATTTGGATTACGAAGTGACCTACACGGAATTAATCGGTGATAGTCCGGAGTTAAGAGACGAAATACATGTTTACGTTGCTTCGTATATGGAAGAAGGAGAAAGTGCTGTTATTTATTCGTATGAGCAGGACGAGGAAGTGATTACGGAAGATAATTTGTTCGGATATATTATTCGGGCAGAGTATGAGGATACCATTTTGCAGGTTGTGAATACATATTTCGATGATGCGAAGGTGTATAGCACATTTGCAAGCAGTTCGTTTGATGCATCGTTAGGGAAAAATAAAACTTTACAGGATGCGTATGATTTGGGGGAAAAGATGCTGGCAAACATTTCGGTGATTGTCAGAACGGATGCTGATGAGACAGCATTTAAAAAGTCAATGGATGAAATTAGTGAGATTCTAAAGTCGAAAAAACGCTTCGGAATGATTCATGGCTATGCTGTAACGGATGCTTCAGAGTATGAAGATATTAATCGAATGAATTTTCAACGCAAGGTAAATGTTTTTGCAGAACATGCAAATGTTAAAATGCCGTACAACGTATATAACACAAAATCATATAAATAAGCGGGGAAGGGGGAACAAAAATGGCAGAGTTAACTGAAGCACAATTGTTATTATTAGATAATTATATGTATATTCAGCAGTCAACGACTACGGGAGGAACGGTTGGAGATACCGTTGATTATTTGATTGCAAACGGCTTGAACAAAACGGATTTGTCCGGAGGTATCGACGCTAATCAGGCAATGGAGATACTTGATAAGATACAGCATGATCCTGTATTGTGTAACCTTACTGTAACACAATCCATTAATACAGATGGTGTCAGAGCGTCCTGCTTTGTCGATAGTTCGGGAGATGCTACCGTTGCGTTCCGTGGAACCGGTGGTTCGTATGAGGCTTGGCGTGATAATTTGTTGGGTGAATACAGAGACGATACGCCATGCCAGATGACAGCTGCCGATTTTGTTGAGCAGTGCTGTGGCGCTTACGATAACATAACGGTTACAGGCCATTCAAAGGGTGGAAATATGGCACAGTATTGTACCGTTATGCTGGGCGATAAGATTGATCGCTGTGTATCCTATGACGGTCAGGGCTTTTGTGATGATTTTTTGCAGACATATGCTGATAAGATTGCTGATGCATCAGGCAAGATATCATCCATTTGTTGTAAAGATGATTACGTTAATATTTTGTTGAATCCAATCGCAGGTGACATTCGGTATCTGGAAACGGAACCGCGTGCCAATGCACATTCTTCATGGGAACTTTATGTTCATAATGAAGGTATGTGGGATGATAACGGTAATTTTAATGCGACAGTTGATCAAAGTCAAACAATGGAAATAGTGGCAGATGTTCTCGATGCTTTTGTCGACAAATTGGGAACATTACCTTCTTGGTTGGAGGAGGCGATAGTCGATGCACTTGCATCCGATGTTGGATTAGTATTTGCTATCATAACAGGTATTTCCACAGGCGAAATGGACTGGAGCGCATTATGGGATTTCCTTCAAGACCAAGTAGGAGCCGGTCTGAAATTATTAACACCACTTTTGGATGCGCTGGAAGATTTCTTGAACAAACGAATCGAAAAGAAACGTCACGGAGGAGGACACGGTGGCGGCGGTCGTCGGTATGGTTCCGTAAATTCATCCGGTGCGGGCGGTCCGGCTATCTTTTCTATACAGCCGAATGAACTAAAAATGAATTGCATTTCCAGATGGCAGAGTGTGAATGACGGAATTACGCAGGCAATGAAGGATTTAGCAGATATTAAGCTTTTGTTGTCAGGGCTGTCCGGAATGGAGCTGATTAATATTGCTGCATTGGAGGCGCGCTTGTTTAAGCGCAAGCTCGAGTGCGACGAGTTGGAGGATGCATTCCGTGAAATTATCGCAAAATTCGAGAAAGCAGAAGCAGCGATTGTTGCATTTTCATAGGAAGTTAAAAGACGAAAATAAATGGGGGTAAATCGGATTTGTACCATGCGTTTCAAGCAACATTAATACCATATAACAGAGTCGATTTATCCATTGCCTGTTCGGTGAAAGAAAACTGCAAAGCCGGAAATTTATGACAAATGGCAATAAGGTGATGATAAACTAGAAAAAAGCGGCTACGCCGGGATGAAAATCCATTGGCGATGCCGCTTTTTATATTTGTTGGGGCAGGGCCCCGTTTGGCAAAAAGAAAACTTGGATATATAGAATGAGTATATAGCCAAACAAATAAACCACCTGCTCTGCGGGTGG
>CALYVE010000033.1 GCA_945492935.1 uncultured Lachnospiraceae bacterium | reverse complement strand
ATAATAATTTATAACAAGTTACATGTGAGAACAAATTACCACGAATCCAGTAAATATGCGGTTTCATAGAGTTTTATGGCTCTTTATGGAGATACATGAAATAGGACTTCATATAACGATTCCTAATTTCATTTTATTATATTTACCTCCATTTAGGGACGTAGCTTTTGTCACGAACAGCGGTACTTTGTCACGAACAGCGGTACTTTGTCATGAACAACGGTACTTTGTCACGAACATCTATGTTTTGTCACGAACAGCGGTACTTTGTCACGAACATCGTTACTCCGTCTGCTATATCCCTTACTTTTTTATTTTTTCGTAATAATCACATATCCCACGACATATAATTATAATATATCACAATGTGTAAATGCTATCATACAAAGCAGAAAAACTCAATATTTGTCTCTATTTTTTGCATAAACATTTTTAATGCATAAAATTTCTATGTTTTCTCAAACTTCTAACAACAATTCAACCGGTCATATCAATATTCAAAAAGGAGGGATTTCTTTGCCAAGAAAACCAAGATCTTTGTCTTCCACCAACGTTTATCATGTTGTTGTGCGCGGGATAGATTGCCAACTAATCTTTGAAGATACAAGTGATTATACAAAATATATAGATTTCTTAGAAAAATACAAATCCGATTTGCAATTTGATATTTTCGCATACTGCCTTATGAGCAATCATGTTCACCTGTTAATCCATAATCCAAACACATCTCTTGAAACAATTTTTCGGCATCTAAACACAGCCTATTCTACATGGTTTAATAAAAAATACAATCGTTCCGGATACCTTCTCCAAGGTCGATATTATAGCGAAGCTGTTGAAAGTCGGGAATATTTATTAACAGTCATTCGGTACATTCATCAAAACCCGCTCAAAAGTCATTTGGAGTCTTTTCCCGGCATCAATTATAAATATTCCAGCATGTACGATTATCTTCACAACATCTCAAAAATCGTTAATTATAATCTTATTTCTTACTTATATTCAAATCCGGAACAATTCATACAACACCAAAGCATTCACGAAGATGCAGAGTGCTTAGACATAGAAAACATCAGAAGAAGACTAACCGACGAATATGCTCGAAAATTAATCATTCAAGAATGCAATTGTGCTACTGTCACCGAATTCCAATCACTATCTTTGATAGAAAAAGAACTTTATCTCCGAAATCTTCACAAAAAAGGGATCTCAATCAGACAATTAAATCGTCTAACCGGAATCCCCAAAGGTGTCATAGATAGAACCATAGCCAAACATTCTTCAAAATAAAACTCCTTCGTCGTGACAAAGTACATATGGTCGTGACAAAAGCTACGTCCCTAACTGATTATTCTGCCTGCATGCTCCAATTCTCCATTTTATTTTATATCAACAACAACGAGTTCCGGATAATTAAACAATCGAACCGGAACAATACTGTTTCCAATACCGGCACTCACAATCATGTGTGTCTTTCCGCTTCTATATTCCCCTTTTGCATACTTTGGAAAAAAGCCTTGTCCAGGAGCTACAAGCGGTCCGAACACTGGCAGATTAAATTGTCCTCCATGTGCGTGCCCCGCAAATACCAAATCCACACCGGCCGTTGCATAGTCTTCAAAATATTGTGGCTCGTGTACAAGTAATACCTTCATACATGCACCTTGTTCTTCATCAATTTGTTTGGATATATTACTCAGGGTGCTTCCCTGCAAGGAGATATCCGATATGCCAATTAACGCAAATGGTGCTCCGTATCCTTCCAGCATAACATATTTGTCATCTAATACCTTTACCCCGGCAACACTAAGTGCTGAAAACATTTTTTCCTGTTTGGCATCTGACAATAAATAGTCACTATTTCCTGTTACATAATACATATCTGCAATTTGCGAAAGACGCTTTAACAAACGTCCTGCTTTGTCAATATTCGTGCGATTGCTATCCACCAAATCGCCCGTAATTACGATTATATCCGGTTGTTCCTTTCGGACTGCATCGACAATATAATCATCATCAAACCACAAATAAGTGTTATGAATATCAGAAAGCTGCACAATGCGACATTTCACATTTTCCGACTGGTATTCATATCTGCTTACAACTAAATGATTATTTTGATAGGTAACAAAAATAATCAGGCTCATATGCAAAGCAAGCCAAATCGGTACGCCAATTGTAAACTTTTTCTTCTTTGTCTTGTGATGAAATAAATGCATTGCAAGAAATGCTCCCACACCACCACCGATAGCTGCAAGCAATAACAAACGACGCTCAGAAATCCGAGTTTTCCCTTCGATTGCTTTCTTTTTATCTGCATAATACATCACCATAGCGAAAACATTTATAGCGATATAATACCCAATCACATACACAAAAAAATCCATAATCTCATCCTTACATTTCTAACAGAAAAATTAAATATTTTCTGTGTATCTGCAATTCGGAAATCCGGTACAGCCCCAAAAATATCCAAATTTTCCGTTTCTCATTATCATAGCACGTTTACAACAAGGACATAACTTTGAAGCATCTGCACCGCTTGTTGACGGGTTTTCAATTGCGAGCCGTTCAAAAACCTGTTGATTCATCTGGCAATCATTTAACGCCCGGTGAGCACCTTCCGGTGAAATGCCATAGTAAACCGCCAAATCAACAAGCCTATGGTGTGCAAGTTTTGGAAGTTTTACGCGTGACATATACAGACTGTCCACATAGTCATTGTTCGGTATCTTTCCAAATAATAATTGTGCATCCCTATACAAAAACTTCATATCAAAAGAATGAATATTGTGTCCTACCAAAACCATATCACCGATGAACATAAAGAAATCCGACAAAACCGTGTCCAAAATGGGAGCACCCGCCACCATATCGTCCGAAATTCCATTTACCGCTGTAGCATAGCCCGGAATATGGCGTAAAGGATTGACTAAAGAAGAAAATTCCTCCACGACACCTCCACCGATTACTTTTACAGCCGATACTTCAATAATCGCATCATTTTTATATGACGTCCCCGTTGTTTCCAAGTCAAAAACAACATAATCCGGAACATAATCCTTTAATCGTTTTCCCTTTTTAGTATCTAACATATCTTTCTCTTTTCTGCAAAATGATCGTGACAAAAGCTACGTCCCTAATTTTCTACGATATTAGCGACCCAGACACCTTTTTTTACGAGGATTGCACCAATAATAACCTTGATAATATCAACGGTCTGTACGCAAAAATACATCGGAATAACCGCCATATCAGTCTTACGACTAAGTAAATATGCGACCACATAAACAACGCTCCACAAAAATACGCTATCGAACAAAAATGTAATAAATGTTTTTCCGCCTGAGCGAAGTGTAAAATAGATGGCATGTGTAAGTCCCCAAACCGGAATAAACAATGCTGCCACGCGCATAAACGATACCGCAAGGTCTTTGACCTCCGTTGTTGTATTGTAAAATTTAGGGAACAATGGCGCAAGTGTAAATAATACGATTCCAAGACCGACGCAGACAAGGCCTGAGAAAATAATCAACTTTCGATCTGTATCTTTTGCCTCCTCAAACTCTCCTGCACCAAGTTGCTGCCCAACAATGATTGCAACTGCATCACCAAGCGCAATAAATGCCACATTAAACAGATTGTTTATCGTCGACGCCATGTTAATCGCTGCCACCGCATCAAGTCCCCTTAATGAATAGCACTGATTCAGCATCGTAATTCCGGCAGACCAAAGAAGCTCGTTCACAAGAAGAGGAAATCCTTTTCTTAACATATTTCCAACAAGTGCAACCGGAATACAAACCGAACGGAAAGCACCGATAATAAACGACATTCTGTTGCCATGTGTATGTGTCCATACAACAACAATCAAAAACTGAATACATCTTGAAATGACTGTCGCATACGCCGCACCGATAACACCAAGCTTTGGCGCACCTAACTTTCCAAAAATTAAAATATAATTAAGGATCAGGTTAACAAAAATAGCTGAAATACCTGCTTTCATTGAAATAACCGTCTCCCCGCATTCACGAAGTGTGCCACTGTATGCCTGCTCCAATGCAAATGGAAGCAGACCTATCAGCATGACCTTCATATATTTCATTCCATAAGAATGTGCACTTGCAAGATTAAAGCCCTTCGAATCACCCTTTAAGAATATATTAATCAGCTCTTTACCAAATGCCGAAAAGACAAATATTCCGATTGCCGAAAGAACGAGCCCGATTATAATCTTCAGCCGAAACGTATTTCGTACGCCTTCCTCGTCACCCTTTCCAAAAAACTGTGCCGTAAAAATACCGGGGCCGGCCATCGCACCAAAAATCGCCAGATTAAAAATAAACAAAAACTGGTTTACGATAGCAACTCCCGACATCTGTTCTGTTCCAATCTGGCCGACCATAATATTGTCCAGCAAACCTACAAAATTTGTAATTCCGTTTTGAACCATGATTGGAAGTGCGACCGAAAGTGTTTTTTTGTAAAATGCCCGGTCGCCAAAATATTTGTTTCTAACTTTGTATGTCATTTTTTCACATCCTTCTTATTCTTGAACAAGAAGCTGTCCCTCATCATATACTCCGCTTAAAAGCATAGCAATCTCCGCCTTGTAAGGCGGATACGAAATTTTATCATTCTTCAAATCCTTGATATACGGAGTCTCTAAAATCTTAGGGACAGCCTCAAAATCCTTATGGTGCACAATGTTATAAAGTGCATCAAATCCAATATAACCTCTACCGATATTTTCATGCCGATCCTTGCTTGCGCCACGATCATTTTTACTGTCATTTATGTGGAAAACAGCAATCTGCTCTTTTCCGAGCAACCGGTCAAAAGAATCTATTACACCGTCGAAATCATTTACAATATCATAACCGGCATCATTTGTATGACATGTATCAAAACAAACCCGAAGTTTATCATTATAAACAACCTTATCATAAATGCGTGCAAGTTCTTCAAAGGAACGACCAACCTCGCTCCCTTTTCCTGCCATTGTTTCAAGGGCAATCAAAACATTTGTATCTCTTGTCAGCACTTCATTTAACCCCTTTGCAATACAATCTATGCCGACATCCTCGCCTTCACCCACATGCGAACCCGGGTGCAACACCAACGTCCGGGCACCCATTGCAGCCGTTCGCTCAATTTCAAGTGTTAAAAAATCTACAGCAAGCTGATAAATATCCGATTTTACCGTATTTGCAAGATTGATGATGTAAGGTGCATGTACAATGAAATCTTCGATATTATTCTCGCGCATCAACTCCCATGCTTCCTTTACTTTCAGCTCAGAAACATCTTTACGCTTCGTATTTTGAGGAGCACCGGTATAGCACATAAACGTATTTGCTCCATATGAAATTGCTTCTTTTACAGACCCAAGCAGCATATCCTTGCCACTCATTCCAACATGACTACCTATTTTTATCATTGTACAACCCTCCCTGTTGCTCTCCATAATATGCTTCAAAGTATATGAATTATAATAACCTTATTTTATAAAGTCAACCCTTTCTTATTTATTGCGAGATTTCGTTTGATAATTTCACGATTTTATTTGTTTCGTCTGTCATTTTCTTGTTCCAAAAGGTTTTTTCATGCGTATATTGTCAGAATTATATTTGTGATTTATAATCTAGATTGACGAATCAAAAAGGAGAAACAAGCATGGCCGAAGCATATTCTGATTTTGCTGCTGTTTATGATGAACTGATGGACAACATTCCGTATAACGAATGGTTTTCCTATCTTCGCGCGCTTTTAAAAGAAAACAAAATTGAAAAAGGAATCATCGCCGAGCTTGGCTGTGGTACCGGTACATTAACAGAAATGCTCGCCTCTGCCGGCTACGACATGATTGGGATTGACAATGCGCCTGCTATGCTTGATATTGCCAACTCCAAAAAACAGGCAAACAACTCAAATACACTCTATCTCTGTCAGGATATGCGGGAATTCGAGTTATTCGGAACTGTCGCTTGTGTTATATCGCTTTGTGACAGCATCAATTATATTTTGGATAAAGATGATTTACTTGATGTTTTTCGATTAGTAAATAACTACCTCGACACAGACGGTATTTTCATTTTTGATTTCCACACACGGTATTATTACGAGGAGATCGTAGCCGATGCTACAATCGCAGAAGACCGCGACGATATTAGTTTTATTTGGGACAATTACTATGATGCCGAATCGAACATTAATGAGCTTGCATTAAGCCTGTTTATCAGGGATCGAAACGACCCGTCAATTTATCGCAAACACGAGGAGTTGCACGAACAATACGGCTATACCCTCTCTGAAATGAAAACACTGATTGAAAAATCAGGCTTAACGCTTTTAATGGCATATGATGCCTTTACACACAATCCCGCTACCGAGCAAAGCGAACGTATATATATGATTGCAAAAGAAAATACTACAAGCGGAAAAAAGAAAGACATAGCGAATGCTTATGTCAAAAAACACTTACCATAAATGGAGGATAAAAAATGAGTGATTATATGATTAGAGGAATGGCGGCAGATAACCAGGTTCGTTTTTTTGCCTGCAATTCTACCGAAACGGTCGAGAAAGCCCGCATTACACATAACACAAGCCCTGTTGTTACATGTGCCTTAGGCCGACTTCTTACAGGCGGTGTTTTGATGGGCGCCATGGGCAAAAACGATACGGATATGCTTACCATTCGTATTCAGTGCCAGGGCCCAATCAAAGGTATGCTTGTTACGGCTGATTCCAAAGGTAACGTCAAGGGCTATGTAAATGAAGCTGAAGTTATGCTTCCTGCAACAGATGTTGCAAAAGCAATTGACCTCGGTGTCATGAGCGTCATAAGAGACATTGGGCTCAAGGAGCCATACGTAGGTCAAACCCATCTTGTTAGCAGCGAAATCGCAGAGGATTTAACATACTATTTTGCAACAAGTGATCAGATACCATCTTCCGTCGCACTCGGCGTTTTGTTAAATTCCGATACAACCGTTAAATATGCAGGCGGATTTATCATTCAGCTTCTTCCGTTTGCAAAGGAAGAAATTATTTCCGAATTAGAGGCACGACTTAAAGACTTCCAATTCACGAAGCTTCTTGAAGAAGGGAAATCAGTGGAAGAAATTATTGCTCTATTATTTGATGGCTACGACACAGATATTACAGATCGCATGCCTTGTGCCTATGTCTGCGACTGTAGCAAAGAACGTGTTGAACAGGCAGTAATAAGCCTCGGTCGTCAGGAAATTGCATCTATGATTGAAGACAACGAGCCGATTGAGGTTGTATGCGATTTCTGTCATACAAAATACACCTTTTCGCCCGATGAGCTCTTAAACATTTTACAGGAAGGCAAAGTATCTAACACACGCGGATACTAAATTGATATATGGAAACGATTGATTTACACGTACACTCAACAGCATCGGATGGTTCTCTCACACCGTCAGAGGTTGCAGACGAGGCAATTCGCATGCACGTTACTGCAATCGCATTGACCGACCACGACACCGTCGATGGCATCAAAGAAATAATGGAATACACAAAGGACAAGCCGCTTGAGGTTGTTCCCGGCATAGAGCTTTCCTGCTACTACAAAAACCGCGAGATTCATATTCTTGGATTCTATCCGGATTACGAAAACGAAGATTTAGCAAAAGAACTATCTACGCTCAAGGAAGCCCGCGAAGGCAGAAACAAAAAAATGGTGGAACTGATGCAGGCTGACGGTCTTCCTGTCACTATGGAAAAACTTTTACACGGCAACCCGGACAGCGTAATTACAAGAGCGCACTTTGCACGCGTACTCGTCGAAGAAGGCATTTGCAAAACAAAAGATATCGCCTTCAAAAAATACATTGGCATCGGCTGTAAATACTATCTTCCAAAGCCGCAGGTAACATGCGAGGTTGCCATGAATATTCTCACAAAATACTGCAAAGCAGCTTATCTTGCACACCCTTTGCTCTATCATTTCGGATACAGGCAAATCGAAGAACTGCTTGACTATTTAATCGACCTCGGACTGAAAGGACTTGAAGTATATCATTCTTCAAATAACATGTACGAAAGTGATAAGCTTCGTACCATCGCACTCAAAAAAGGGCTAAAAATGTCTGGTGGTTCCGATTTTCACGGTGTAATAAAACCAAACATTCAAATCGGAAAAGGACGCGGCAATATGTGTGTTCCTATCCACTTTCTTGAGGAACTGAAAAATGCGTAAACCTCCGGGTTTACGCACCAAATATTCTCATATATCCATAATTCATCGCCCCCTGCGGCGATTTTTTATTGTTCTCTTCTAACATCAGTCCCGCTAACTGCCGGTATTCTTCCACGCGATTATCACAAAGCACATTGCCACAACCGGTGCAAATACCCTCACATATCTGATTCGGATTGTCTGACAATATAGCATAAAACACAACACTTTTCGATGGTGTGAGAACTCCATATTCATTCGCCCGAATATCCTCCTGTTCCCGGAGAATTTCCTTAAATTCCGGCTGACTGTCCTCGGTTACCGAATGTTCAGACTTATCAGGTTTAATACCCTTTATATCAGATAAAATTTGCGGTATTGCCGCAGGTGATATCTCATCGCCGATAAACACATAGCGCTGCACATAGCGTCTATGGAACTTCGCATAGTTTTTGTTAAACTCCTTGTACAAAACAAGTAACAATTCATTTGCCAGACAATCGAGCATATATCCCTCAGATAATTGTCCCTGTCTGGCAAACCGCTCCTTCATCGCATCAATACCACTGCCAAGAGTAAGCGCGACCATAGCCACCTGTGAATCATCAATCATCGAAATTCCTGTCATGCGGTGATTGATTCTGTACATGGCATACGGACTACTATGCACACACATCTGCTCATAGATATCCGATAGCAAATCATAATCCTGATTTTCAAAATGATACTTCGAAATAATATTTTTGAGCCATCCTTGAAGATCTGTTAGTTCTATCGCAATTCTTACTTTCATAACTTATACCACCATCTTTGAATTCAGCTTCCTACTGTCTTTTATTCGTTATACCCAATGGCGAAGCATTTTATTCATATCTATATGCCATACTTTTTACATACCTCGCGCAAGCAGCATTTCTCACATAAGGGCTTTTTACGGGCAGAACAAATCTCTCTACCATGCATCACAAAACGATGACACAAATCAGAACCTTCCTCCGGTGGTATTATTTTCCAAAGTGCCATTTCAACCTTCTTTGGATCCTTTTCATCCTTAACAAGACCGATACGGTTACAAAGCCGAATGCAATGTGTATCTGTCACGATGGCCGGCTTCCCAAAAATATCGCCCATAATCAGATTTGCACTTTTTCTGCCTACACCGGGCAAAGAAAGAAGTGCCTCAAATGAATCGGGCACTGTATCATTATATTTCTCATGTAAAATACGCATGCATGCACATATATCTTTTGATTTGCTTTTGCCTAATCCGCACGGCTTCACAAACGCCTCGATTTCTTCAGGCGTAGCCTTGGCAATTGACGCAACCGTCGGATATTTCTTGTAAAGCTCCTTAACAACTACATTTACACGTTCATCCGTGCATTGTGCAGCTAACCGGACCTCAACAAGTAATTTCCATGCTTCATCATACTCCAGTGTACATTCTGCAACCGGATATTCTTCTTTTAGTTTGTCGATTACGATTCTGGCTAGTTCTTTCTTTGTCACACTTCTTCTCCTAACAAATATGCTTTTGCCTTCGCATATTTATTCATTAACGCTTTGTTTAACTCTTGATCTTTACTTGGCAACCTGGATGTGTCGCTGTTATGTTCCAAATCAGCAAGCTTTACGCGCGTTGCCATAGCATTCTTACTCAAAAGACGAATATAATCCATATAGGGCTGTCCTTCCTCTCGTGACAATGCCGCAACAGCAGCAACAACCTCCTCCGGAAATCCTTCCTTACGAAGATCATCAAGCGTATGTTCCGTATCTTCCACAACATCATGCAAAAGTGCTGTACAGACATCCAACTCCGTTGTCATCTGCTCAGCAACGTGAAATGGATGAAAAATATATGGAACATTGGCTTTATCATATTGACCTTTGTGTGCTTCGTAGCTATATCGCATAGCCTTGCATGTCAACTCTGTATATATCATTTGAGCAACCAGTCCTTTCCGGATAAGTATCTGCATCAATCATATCAGAGTGCAGTTTGTCATGCAAGGAAATTAAGAAAGAATTGCTTTAACAGCAATTCTTTTGATTGCACTGCCGGCAGGGCCCCGCGCCACAAGGGCGCGGTAAACAATAAAAAATCCGCCTTGGGGAAAGGCGGATTTCTGCGTTTACTAAAACGCGAAGGAGAAATGTGTGTCGTATGACACATATATGAATCTTGGGGGGATTCCGTAATTCATCGGAAAGACCTATGTCCTTCCGTTAATAGAAATTTACCACATTTATTCGACTTTTTTCTTATATATT
>CALYVE010000032.1 GCA_945492935.1 uncultured Lachnospiraceae bacterium | reverse complement strand
AAATACTGGGGTTTTCTTACTTGTCGTTCGGTAAGGACTTCATTGTCGGGAACAACAGCACATCCCTAATCGCAGGACTGTCTGTCATCAGCATGCAAAGTCTGTCGATACCGTATCCGATACCGCCTGTAGGTGGCATACCGATTTCGAGGGCGTTGAGGAAGTCCTCATCGCAGTGCTCTGCTTCTTCGTCACCGGCTGCGGCGTTAGCATCCTGGGCTTCAAAACGCTCACGCTGATCGATCGGATCGTTGAGCTCGGAATATGCGTTACACATCTCCCAGCCATTCATAAACATTTCAAAACGTTCTACGTATTCCGGATTCTCCGGTTTCTTCTTTGTAAGCGGGCTGATTTCAATCGGATGATCCATCACAAAGGTTGGCTGGATTAAGTGTTCCTCAACAAACTCCTCAAAGAAGAGATTTAAGATATGTCCCTTCTGATGCCAGTCTTCGAATTCTACGTGGTGCTCCTTCGCAACCGCACGCGCCTCCTCCAATGTCTTGATTTCGTTGAAATCAACACCGGAATACTTCTTAACTGCATCAACCATTGTAATACGCTCAAACGGCTTACCGAGATCCATCTCGATGCCATTGTAAACGATTGTTGTTGTGCCAAGAACCTCCTGCGCAATGTAACGATACATATTCTCAGTTAAATCCATCATACCGTTGTAGTCGGTGTATGCCTGATAAAGCTCCATAAGTGTAAACTCCGGATTGTGTCTTGTATCAAGACCTTCGTTACGGAATACACGGCCAATCTCATAGACTCTCTCTAGACCGCCAACGATAAGTCTCTTTAAGTAAAGCTCAAGCGATATACGAAGCTTTAAGTCCTCATCCAAAGCATTGAAATGCGTCTCAAAAGGTCTTGCCGCTGCTCCACCCGGATTGGCAACAAGCATTGGTGTTTCAACCTCCATGAAATCCTGTGCAGCAAGGAAACGACGGATAGCAGCGAGAATCTTTGAACGCTTAACAAATGTATCTCGGCTCTCCTCGTTCATAATAAGGTCCACATATCTCTGACGATAACGTGTGTCTGTATCTGTAAGTCCATGATACTTCTCAGGAAGAATCTGCAGGCTCTTCGAAAGAAGTGTCAACTGCTCTGCATGGATAGAAATTTCACCGGTTTTTGTACGGAAAATGTAACCCTTCACACCGTAAATGTCTCCGATATCAGACTTCTTAAAATCTGCATAATCCTCCTCACCTACAGCATCTCTTGCTACATATACCTGAATCTTACCCTTAAGGTCCTGAATGTTACAGAAAGAAGCCTTTCCCATAACACGCTTAAAAAGCATACGACCGGCAATGGAAACATGAATCGGGTCAGCATCCATAATTGCTCTTCTCTCATTGTAATCATTGTTAAGAACGTCCTTCGCTTCTTCCTCGCTAAGACCGTCTGTATTTGGCGCTACACGCCCTGAAAGAAGCTTTGCTTCATGCCCCTCGTACAGTGTGCGCACGTCATCTGTATGATGTGTCTGATCATACTTCGTAATGCGAAAAGGATCCTTTCCGGCTTCCTGCAAAGCATGAAACTTCTCGCGACGAACCTTAAGCAACTGGTTAAGATCCTGTGGCTTTGCCTGATTATTATTCTGATTATTATTCTCAGCCAATTTTATTTCCTCTTTCTATTCTTATTCATGTATATTTTCCACACCGCAAAATACAATCCTGTTTCTCTCAGGAATTCCCGTATCATATGTCTGCAAAAATACACAAGTTCTGGTTCTGTCCTCTAATCATCGAGTGAATTAGCTTCTCTTCACATCAAGAATTTTATATTTGTAAACACCATTCGGTGCTTCAACAGTCACAACATCACCCTTCTTCTTACGCATCAAAGCTGCACCAAGTGGTGACTCGTTTGAAAGAAGATTGTTCAGAATGTCTGCTTCTGTAGAACCGACAATCTTGTATGTTACCTCTTCCTTAAGCTCCATATCCTTAAGTGTAACCTCTGAAGAGAAGTTTACTGTCTCATGGTCGAACTCATCCTCATCAATAACCTCAGCATTTTT
Source organism: uncultured Lachnospiraceae bacterium (assembly GCA_945492935.1). GTDB lineage: Bacteria > Bacillota > Clostridia > Lachnospirales > Lachnospiraceae > Coprococcus_C. The sequence goes on along the minus strand of CALYVE010000032.1, from coordinate 8,468 downwards.
CAAAATCTTCTCGATTTCTTCAATACGTGACTCAATATCTCTCTGCTCATCCTTCGCAGCATCGTATTCAGCATTCTCGGATAAGTCACCCTGCTCACGAGCTTCTTTGATCTTTTGAGCAACCTCCTGACGACGATTTACTTTGAGGTCTTGTAATTCGTCCTCTAACTTCTTAAGACCTTCATATGTCAACATATTTTTCTTTTCTGCCATTGTGATATACCTCCTCTAATTTGCGTACATATTATATATTACACTCTTGCGGATGTCAAAGATTAATGATGGAATAAACGAATTCCTGTAAATGCCATAACCATATCATAGTTATCTGCTGCCTCGATGACGAGATCATCTCTTACAGAACCACCCGGCTGTGCAATATACTTAACACCGCTCTTCTTTGCTCTTTCAATATTATCAGAGAATGGGAAGAACGCATCCGAACCAAGTGTCACATCTGTATTTCCGTCTAACCATGCTCTCTTTTCTTCTCTTGTAAACACAGGTGGCTTCACCTTAAAACGCTTCTGCCACTCGCCTTCACGAAGAACATCCTCATACTCATCACCAATGTAAACATCGATTGCATTATCTCTGTCAGCACGACCTAGTGTATCGACAAACTGTAAATTGAGAACCTGTGGAGCCTGACGCAAATACCAGTTGTCCGCCTTCTGTCCGGCAAGACGTGTACAGTGAACACGTGACTGCTGACCTGCACCGATACCGATTGCCTGACCGCCCTTAACGTAGCAAACAGAATTTGACTGTGTATATTTGAGTGTAATTAATGAAATCTTCATATCAATTAATGCACTTTCAGGGATATCCTTATTCTTTGTCACGATATTTGAAAGAAGCTCCCCGTTGATATCAAGCTCGTTACGTCCCTGTTCAAAAGTAATTCCATAAACCTGCTTCTTTTCGATTTCAGCAGGAACATATGACTCATCAATCTGAATAATGTTGTAGTTGCCTTTTTTCTTCTGCATCAAAAGCTCGATTGCTTCATCTGTGTAGCCCGGAGCGATAACACCATCCGAAACCTCACGTTTGATAAGCTTTGCCGTATCTGCATCACACACATCGGAAAGTGCAATAAAATCACCGAAGGAAGACATGCGATCGGCACCTCTTGCTCTTGCGTATGCACATGCAAGTGGAGAAAGCTCTCCCAAATCATCGACCCAGTAAATTTTTGCCAATGTCTCATCTAATGGAAGACCAACTGCTGCACCTGCCGGTGAAACATGTTTAAAAGAAGTTGCTGCCGGAAGTCCGGTAGCTGCCTTTAATTCTTTTACAAGCTGCCAGCCGTTAAATGCATCAAGGAAATTAATGTATCCCGGTTTACCGTTAATTACGGTTACAGGAAGCTCACTTCCGTCCTCCATATAAATTCTTGATGGTTTCTGATTTGGATTACATCCATACTTCAAAAGCAATTCGTTAGCCATTTTTTAAATCTCCTCCTAAATATCCTTATAAGATGTATCTTTCACAATGAATCCCCTGCGCAAGCGCAAGAAATCCGGATTGAATCTATTCTTTTGAATACTTGTTTACAATCCTTGACGTTGCAACGCCTGTCTCGATATCAATAAAACGTACGAATAATGATACCTTATTATCCTCATTTAATGATGTCCAAAGCATCTCTGTGAATGCATCAATATCATCCGGAATGTCAACAAGCTTCGGTTCACCCTCAAAGCTCGGAAGCGGATTGCCATCTCCCATATAAGTATGAATGAAATGACCTGTTCCGTTCAAAGGATTTGTATAGGTAAATGTAAATCTTTCGCAACAATCCGGATTGCCGTCTGCTGACTTAAGAATAGACATTGCATAATTATAAGTACCGCCCTCCACATGCATAATACCGGAAATACGAGGTGTGTAGTTTGGTGCGTCATCCTCATATTCTCTTGTGCGAAGTGCCTGCTCAAATGTCTGCTGTTTGTCCATCAATTCATAAATCGTGTCTGTCTGATCACCGTTTGTTACGATTGTCTTGTTTCCAAGCACACGAACAGGTGAATAAATTATAAGATGTGGATCCGTAAGCTTTGATGGGTCTGCAGCTTCTGTCTTAATGCCATCCTCCGTCTCAGTAAATACTCGATTACGAGAATTCTCGCTTCTACCCATAATCCAGTAAGCAGTAACCGCCTTCTTGCCATCTGCTGATTTTCCGATTACGATTCCGCGTCCCGGATAAGCATTTGCAGTCAGCTCCTGTGCCAATGATAACTTCTTCATATAATAAATCCTCCACATCCCGGTATTATTACCGTTTATATAAAAATTTTGTTAACAGTTTATTCTTTGTCGTTTGTGACATCGCCGTTTCCCGCCAAATCAATGTGTCCGCCATAGGAAATGTCCTCAGCCGCCACTCCATACGCATCCATTCCGAGTTTTTTTGCTATATAGACAGCGCGATATAAATGATATCGCTGTGTTACAATGATAACCTTCTTTGCTCCAAACACCGACCGGGCACGATACATCGAATCATAGGTAGAAAAACCTGCATGATCCATAAAAATATCTTCGGACGGAACGCCCTCATCCTTTGCATATTTTTTCATGACATTTACTTCATCATAGTATTCGCCGCCATGGTCACCACTCATTAGTAATTTGGTTGTCCCTCCGCCGGCCTTATATACATCGACACCACGCTGTACACGATCGGCAAGCATCGGACTCGGTGAATCGCCATATACGGAAGCTCCCAAAACAAGAATACAATCAACGTCATTTAGCTCTGCCGCCGCCTCTACTGTGAGGATTCGTTTCTTGACACTTTGTTTCATATAGAGGTTCACACCTGCGAGAAACAACATTCCCATCAGTGCAACAGAAACAACCGCAATCACAATAAGCTTCGCTCCTTTTAGAATCGCTCTTGTTACTTTATCTATTTTTTTCATAGCTCATTACCTTATTTGTAATCGTATCTGAATACCATAACAGAAAGTGGTGGTATAGTCAAACTTACAGAGTACTCCATACGGTCACAAGGTTGCTTGATTGCCTTTACAGTACCGTTGAGTCTTCCCTGTCCGCCGAACCTGACATCGTCTGAATTCAGGATTTCTTCATACGTTGTGTCACATGGTGCGCCAATCAAATGGGTTGTACGCTCAACCGGTACAAAGTTACATACAAACATAAGTTGATTCTTTGCACTGCTACCACGACGAACAAATGCTACGATACCTGACTCTGCATCATCACACTTAATCCACTCAAAGCCCATCGGCTCGTTGTCATTGTAATACAATGCATCATACTCTCTATACAAATGATTCAGCTCGCGAACAAAATCCTGCATCTGCTTATGCAATGGCTGGTCAAGCAGATGCCAGTCAAGGCTTCTTGCCTCACTCCACTCACGAAGCTGCGCAAACTCCTGTCCCATAAAAAGAAGCTTCTTTCCCGGATGTCCAAACATAAATCCGTATGCGGTACGAAGGTTTGCAAATTTGTCAACCTCATAACCCGGCATCTTATTAATCATCGAACACTTCAGGTGCACAACCTCATCATGCGAAATGACAAGGATATAATTTTCAGAATACGTATAAGACAGACTAAATGTCAATTTATTGTGGTTAAAGGAACGGAAGTATGGATCAAGCTTCATATATTCCAAGAAGTCATTCATCCATCCCATGTTCCATTTAAAGAGGAATCCAAGACCATTCATGGAAGCCGGTGCGGTAACGCCTGCCCACGCAGTCGACTCCTCCGCAATCAGATACGCACCAGGGTTTCGTTCCTCCATAATTGCATTTACATTTTGCAAAAGCTTAATTGCATCGTAATTTTCATTACCGCCATCCTTATTCGGGAGCCATTCGCCATCGCGTTTTCCATAATCCAGGTACAACATTGAAGCGACAGCATCCACACGAAGCGCATCAATATGGAACTTCTCAACCCAGAACAAAGCATTTGCAATGAGGAAATTCGCTACCTCCGTACGACCGTAATCAAAAATATATGTGCCCCAGTCAGGATGCTCTCCGCGGCGTGAGTCCGGGTGTTCATAAAGCGGCATTCCGTCGAACCGTCCAAGTCCGTGTGCATCTCTTGGGAAGTGTGCAGGTACCCAGTCAAGAATCACCCCGATACCGATCTTATGCATATAATCCACAAAATACATAAAATCTTCCGGCGTACCGTAACGGCTTGTAGGTGCATAGTAATTTGTTACCTGATAGCCCCATGAGCCATCAAACGGATATTCCGCAATGCCCAGAATCTCGATATGTGTGTATCCCATATCGGTCACGTAATCTCCGAGCATTTTTGCAAGCTCGCGATAATTGTAGAAACCAAAATCCGAATCTTCAATACGCTTCTTCCATGAGCCAAGATGACACTCATAAATGGACATTGTGCTCTTCATACGTTTTACACGGCTGAATTTTTTGCGTGCATCCACCCATGGCTGATCCGTCCATTTGAATTTATTGAGATCAACAACGATATTTGCATTGTCCGGACGAACCTGCGCATAATTTGCATATGGGTCTGCCTTATACAAAATATCCCCGCTACGGGTTAAAATCTGGAACTTGTAAACAGCCCCCGGTTTTACATCCGGAATAAATATCTCGTAGATACCGGATGTCTGAAGAATCTGCATTGGATGGAGTGCGCCATCCCACATATTGAAATCGCCGACAACACTTACACGACGCGCATTTGGCGCCCATACTGCGAAATACGTACCCTTCACCCCGTCAATCGTCATAGGGTGTGCGCCGAGTTTTTCATAAATATCATAATTTTTTCCTTCTGCGAACAAATAAGCATCAAATTTCGTAATCTGAGATTCAAATGCATAGCAGTCAGCCGTGAGAACAGTTGTACCATCCTGATAAGTCGTCTCTATACGATACTTGTTCCCTTTTATTTTCTTTTTTGGAAAATAAATGCCATACAACCCATTCGCAAGCCAATCCATCTCAATCGGATTTTTGCCGGTAACCGTTGTAATGCAAACTTTTTTGGCATGCGGCCGATATACCGTAACAACCTGTCCCTCACCATAATCATGTATTCCTAACAAATGTTTTGGTGCATTAAGTCTTCCTTCCGCAAGCTCATCATACAACACCCAATTAACCCAATTATGTAATCTCTCGTTCATTGTATACCTCCGTCTATCTTTTATTTTGTACAAGTTCGCACTTAAAAACGATGTGGTCTGCCTTTATATAAAATGAAAAGGCGAATTCCAATCATCAAAAGGCTAAGAATGAATACAAGCAACAAATAGTGTAGCAGCATGGACCTCGCATACTCCGGCGGAATCATTGTTTTGAGCAAATCTCCATCTGCAAAATAATCATAATTCTCATGCAAAATCATCGCTCGTACTCCGGCAAGAACCGGCCGTTTCGCCTTCATAAGGATAAGCCAGTGCAAGGCCGTCAATCCGCCTGCAAGAATGCTGCCATAATTAAATGGCTTATACAATCTTCGCTTTGATAAAATGCTAAAGCTGTTAATCATCATCACAAAACTGATTATCGCTATCACCCATGCCATGCGGTAATAGCCTTTCAGTCCGGCGATTTTTTTGATGTTTGCGCCCGTCAACGTGTAAGCGCCAAACTCATCTGTTTTGTGAAAAAATCTTCGAAAAGACTCTGACAACTGTTCAAAGCATAACACTGCTTCAAATTCTGATACGGTTACTCCCTCCGCCGTGATCGGTTTATAGTCCTTGACACAGCGCTTGTAAACGCTTTGATTCATTGCAAGTAAAATGAATGCTGTGTAGACAATGAACAATGCCACACTCACACTCGCAATCAACTGGTGTTTCTTGTATATCTCCATTTTGATAACCAACTTCTTCTAAATATATGTAAAAATACGTTGTTATATTGTATCATTTTTTGCAGTATATGTAAAGAAATAAAGCCGATTATCACGCATTCCGTATACAAATTCGCAAGATTGTATTATTCCATTTTCGGATTCAAAATAAGCTCCTGCTTTCTGTCGAAATATATTGTTTTTTGTTGTTTTTTTATTGCGGGATATTGACTTTTTTTATATAATAATTGTAATTATTTTTTCAGAAAAGAGGTGGCCGAATGAACCCATCCAATTCAAACACAAATCAGATTGCTACAGTTGTCATCCAAAGTTCTAATCCTTATATGATTCTTGACTTTGACCCTGCTTTCTGTGGCATGACAGGTTATCAGACTGACGAGTTAATCAAAAAGCCACTTACTATTGACCGACTGTTACATAAGGATGATTTTATGGATGTTGTTACATCTATGCGCTATCAGCTTAGCATTGCAAATACTTTACAGGTTTCATCTCGTATTGTCACTAAGGCAGGCATCATTTTACCGGTTTTGATTAACGGCGAAGCCTTTTTCCTCGAGGACGGTTCTGAGGTGATTCAGCTTAAAATCGGAGTTGGTGCCATCTCAAAAGAACCTTCCGAGTCGCCTGTATCTGAAGAAAAGCATCACAACGACCTTGAGGTTTTTGCCAATACGGTTCCAAGTATCTTGAGCAAGCATTTGCTGGATAACAAACTTTCTTTAATTTGGGCAAACAATTATTTCTATACAATTTATGGATATTCTGTCGAGGAATTCAAAAACAAATACGGCAAAAGCACATTGTCGCTTGTTTACCATGAGGATCTTTCTACTGTCATCAACGCACTTGCCGATTTGAGTGAATATTCATCCTCGAAGATTTTGAATTTCCGCATCAATTGCGCAAACGGAACAACCAAATGGGTCAACGCTATTTTTGCCCGTTCCGGTGAATATCAGGATGGCTTCCCTGTTGTAAACATGGTTGTTTCCGACATTACAAATCTCAAAATCGCCGAGATGAAGGCCGCGCTTGAAGAGCAGAAATATCTGATTATCTCTGACATTTCAGAGGAGCTTCCGTTTGAGTATGATATCAAAGAAGACACCATTACATTTGCTGACAAATTCCGCAATTTCTTTGCCGGAGAATCCTTTGTTATCAAACCCGAAAAGACATTGGTGTTAAACGGCATGGTTGCTCCGGAAAGCACAGAAAGCTTTGCTGAACTTTGCTATTTGATGAGCGTTGGTACCGAATACCACTCAACAGAGCTTCTTCTCAACACAAAAAACGGCGGCTACCAGTGGTATGTCGCATCATTTTCTACCATTTACGACGAAGCCGAAAAGCCAATTCGTGCCGTCGGTCTTCTTCGTAACATTCATGCGCAAAAAACACGTCAGCTACAGCTGTTAGCGAAATCCGAGACCGATCAGATGACCGGACTTTTCAACAAGGTTACAACCGAGAACCGTATCAAAGAGAATTTGCGCGAATTAAACGGTAACAGCTATAACGTATTCATGCTGATTGATATTGACAATTTCAAAGCAATCAATGACACCTATGGACACCTTAAGGGTGATGACGTCATCGTCGACATTGCGCGCGCCATTCTTGATGAATCAAACGGATATGGTTTTGGCGGACGTCTTGGTGGTGACGAATTCTGTATGTACCTTGACAATATTTTAGACATTCAGCTTGCCGAAGAAAAGGCAAAATTAATTGCAAACCGCTTGAGACGACTTTACCCGGGCGGCGACACCTGCAAGGTTACACTCAGTATCGGTATCGTTGCTACCAATGAACAAATCACCTATGACACGTTATTAGACCGCGCAGACGTTGCGCTTTACAATGCAAAGGTAGCCGGCAAGGATCAGTATTGTTGTTATACGGACGGAATGGAGCATGTTCATTATGAGAATCGTCGCGAGGATGCTTCGGTTGCAAAAACCGGCAAATCCGGCGTTGCCGATAATCATATTATTAGCGAGCTTATGACAACACTTTATGCCGGTCCAAACACATACATCAACATCGAAAAAGCAATCAACCTTCTCGGAAATATTTACCCAATTGACAGAATCAGCATTTGGGAGCACGGTTTTAATCACAGTTTTTTGGATTGCACCCATCGTTGGTGTAAGGACAAAGAGGAACATGCTATGCCCCGTTCTGAACATTTTCCTGCGGAGCTTTTTCGAAATATCGATGCAATAAGCCAGAACGGAATAACCTATATTGCGAATACGGAATCATCAAACATTCCGGGCTCTACCGACAAATTACTGCAGCTTGGTATTACTTCGCTTCTGCAATCACGCATTGTGATGAACGGCACAGTCATTGGATATATCGGATTCTATAATTGTACAACCGACATTGTCTGGGATGCGCAAATGATTGAATTGTTCCAGATTTTCTTCAAGGCAATCGCAGAGGCCGTATGTTCCAAGCACAGACAGCAGAATTTATCACTGCTTCGTGACGATGTTGTCAATGCTTTTAACCTTGTCCAGACACCGATGCTCGTTATCAGTAATGACACATACGACATATTATATTACAACGACGCAACGCAGGATTTC
>CALYVE010000031.1 GCA_945492935.1 uncultured Lachnospiraceae bacterium | reverse complement strand
GGTTTTACCATACAAAAAACATCCGGAAATATATCATTCGCTTGTCAGTTTTTGCACTCATTTCCCAAATCCCTTATAACCTTGCAATGTATCAAAAAACATTTGCCAAACACAATTTGAATATTTTCTTCACGCTTTTATTCGGATTATTCGCCCTGATTGTAATTGATTCCTGCATACGCAAAATTCAGTCAGCTTCCTCGAACGCAACGTTAGCATATGCCACGGGGCTGCTTGTTCTCATCTCAATTTTGTATTGTGCAGAACAGTTTCATTTTTCATACGGATGTTACGGCATCTTGTTAATCATTGTTTTTTATCTGTTTCGTATTCCCGAAAAAGACTTCGAAAACGATGCTATGGTCTTGAAATACACATGTGTACAATTCATTTTGGTATTTATGTTGACTTACGTTCTTTCCGGTGATATACAGTTTTACTGCTTAATATCATTCGTATTTATTGTAATGTATAGCAGAAAGAAAGGTCCAAATCTAAAATTATTCTTTTATTTGTTTTACCCAATCCACTTACTTGTGTTGTATGGATTGAATTTAATTTTGTATTAATGCCGGATTTCCTTGTATATGAGCATTTTGCGTGTTATACTTCTTTCAAAGCAGTTTTCTTGTATTCTTTTATTCTTTTCATCTTTTTTCATGAATTCTTGCTTTTAAATTCTTTTCAATTTAATCGCAGGAACATGAATTAATTTGCCATATAGTGTTCCTGCAGTAAGGAGGTCCATTTATGGCACAAATACGAGAGTACAAAAGCAGTGTATTTTCCATGCTCTTGGAGAATCAAAAAAACTGCCTGCAGGTGTACAATGCATTGAACAACACGTATTAGAAGACTTTTTATTAGAAAAGGGAAATGAGGTGAAACAAGTGGCTGCATTGGATTACACATTTGAACGGAGAGAAAAGTTATTCCGTGCAGAAGAACGCGAACAAGGACGAAAGGAAGGACTTGCTGAGGGACTTGCTGAAGGACATGCTGAAGGACTTGCTGAAGGTATTACCCAAGGAGAACTTCTTGCACGCATCAAGATAATTTGTGTCAAGCTTCAAAAATCACAAACAATCGAACAGATTTCAGACGCATTAGAGGAAAACCCGAAAATTATTGAAAAAATAGTTACAATTGCAAATGAGTATGCTCCAAACTATGATGTTGAAGAAATCACCAAACGTTATATGAATCTATAATCAGAAATAATTGCTTTATCAGCAATTATTTCTGATTGAACAATAGACAGGGTCCCGCGCCACAAGTCGCACAAACGCAAAAAGAGGCTGTCATAAAGACAACCTCTTTTCTTATGCTATTCTATGAATTACTTGCTTGCCATCTGAGCCTTGATTGCCTCTGTAAGCTGAGGAACAATCTTGTTCAAATCACCAACAACACCGTAATCAGCTACATCGAAGATTGGAGCATCCTCGTCCTTGTTGATTGCAACGATGATGTCTGACTCTTCCATACCTGCTACGTGCTGAATAGCACCTGAAATACCGATTGCAAAATATACATTTGGACGTACAGTCTTACCTGTCTGACCTACCTGAAGATCTCTTGGCATCCAGCCAGAATCTACAACGGCACGTGAGCAAGATACCTGTCCGCCAAGTGCCTCTGCGAGGTCCTCAAGAATCTTGAAGTTCTCAGCAGAACCTACACCACGACCACCAGATACAAGAATCTTTGCATCCATGATGTCCTTGATGTCTGAAACAGCCTTAGAAATCTCAAGAATCTCTACATATTTGTTGTCCGGTGTGAAACCAGGATTGAACTCAATCACTTCTGCCTTAGCACCCGGCTTCTTCTCAAGCTTCTGCATAACGCCTGGACGAACTGTAGCCATCTGTGGACGATTGTCAGGACAAGCGATTGTAGCGATTGTGTTACCACCAAATGCAGGACGTGTCATAAGAAGCTGATTGTGCTTCTGCTCCTGTCCCGGAATTGGATTAATTGGGAAATCAGCGATCTCAAGTAATGTACAGTCAGCTGTAAGACCGGTCTTTACTCTTGCTGAAACTGTAGGACCAAGATCTCTACCAATTGCTGTAGCACCTACCAAAACGATTTCCGGCTTGTACTCATTGATAACAGATGCTAATGCATGTGCATATGGCTCTGTTCTGTAATTCTTAAGTTCAGGATCATCAACAACGATAACCTTATCAGCACCGTACTCAGCTAACTCGTCAGCTAAGCCCTTAACATCGGAACCGATTAATACTGCAGTTACATCTACACCTAACTGCTCAGCAAGTCTCTTACCTTCGCCGATAAGCTCGAAAGAGATGCCGCTAATTACATTATCTACCTGCTGTGCAAAGACATATACGCCCTTGTACTTTGCATATTCTTCTGCGTTCATTGCGCCCATTTTATTCACCACTTTCCTTTATTAGATTACATGCTTATCAAGTAACTTACCTACAATGTAGTTTACTCCGTCTTCCGGAGACTCTGCTACGATCTTCTCACCAGCGCCCTTACGAACCTTATCTGAAGCTCTGGCAATCTTTGTAGGTGAACCCTTAAGACCAAGGTCTGAATCATCAACATCAACAAGATCCGCTCTGCCAAATGTTGTAATCTCTGCATTCACTGCATCAAAGATTCCGCCCGGTGTCATGTATCTAGGCTCATTTAACTCTGAAAGTGCTGTAATAAGACATGGCATCTTAGCCTTAACCATATGATAACCATCATCATATACACGCTTAACTACTACGCTGTCCCCATCAACCTTGATTTCCTGTGCATAAGAGATAACAGGAAGACCAAGATGCTCAGCGATCTGAGGACCAACCTGAGCGGTATCACCATCGATAGCCTGACGACCTGTAATAATTAAATCATAATCAAGCTTACGAAGTGCACCTGCAAGTGTTGTAGATGTAGCCCAAGTATCAGCACCACCAAGAACACGGTCTGTTACAAGAACACCCTTGTCAGCACCCATAGCGATTGCTTCCTGAAGTACGTCTGCAGCCTTTGGAAGACCCATTGTAATAACTGTAACTTCTGCACCTGTTGCATCCTTAATTCTAAGAGCAGCCTCAAGACCAGCCTTATCATCAGGATTCATGATTGTGAGCATTGCTCCTCTATCCAATGTACCGTCCGGGTTGAACTTAACGCCACCCTTTGTATCAGGTACCTGCTTAATACATACGATAATTTTCACGATCAGTACCTCCTTAATTCAAGATGTTAGCAGAGATAACCATACGCTGTACTTCTGAAGTACCCTCGTAAATCTCTGTAATCTTAGCATCACGCATCATACGTTCTACATCGTACTCCTTGATGTAACCATATCCACCATGTAACTGTACACACTTTGTTGTTACTTCCATAGCAACTTCTGCAGCGTATAACTTAGCCATAGCAGCTTCTACTGAATAAGAAACCTTTGCGCCGGCCTGATACTCGTCTTTCTTGCGTGCAGCCTTGTATACTAATAATCTTGCAGCTTCAACCTTTGTTGCCATATCAGCAAGCTGGAACTGTGTATTCTGGAACTGAGCAATTGAACGACCAAACTGCTTTCTTTCTTTTACATAGTTGATTGTTGTCTCAAGAGCACCCTCTGCAATACCAAGAGCCTGAGCAGCAATACCGATACGTCCGCCATCAAGTGTATGCATAGCGATTGAAAATCCCTTGCCCTTCTGTCCAAGGAGATTCTCCTTTGGAATACGGCAATCTGTGAAGATAAGCTCATATGTTGAAGATGCGCAGATACCCATCTTGTTCTCCTTTGTACCAAATGAGAATCCCGGTGTACCCTTCTCAACGATGAAAGCTGAAATCTCTTTCATCTTTCTGCCACGCTTTTCAACAACACCTGTAACAGCGATAACGATGTAAACATCTGCTTCCTTACCATTTGTGATGAAGCACTTTGAACCATTAAGAATCCACTCGCCTGTAGCCTCGTCAAGAACAGCCTTTGTCTGCTGACCCTGAGCATCTGTACCGGCACCCGGCTCTGTAAGACCAAATGCACCAAGCTTCTTTCCGGAAGCAAGATCCGGAACATATTTAGCCTTCTGCTCCGGTGTACCATAAGTTACAATCGGGTCAACACAAAGTGATGTATGTGCTGATACGATAACACCTGTAGTACCGCAAACCTTTGAAAGCTCTTCTACACACATAGCGTATGTAAGAATGTCACATCCCTGTCCACCTAACTCCTTTGGTACAGGAATACCTAAGAAACCATACTTTGCCATCTTGTCAACTGTCTCTCTTGGAAATCTGTGTTCTTCGTCGATTTCCTGAGCAAGAGGCTTTACTTCGTTCTGCGCAAAATCTTTGAAAAGATTCTGAGCCATTTCATACTTCTTGTCTAAAGTGAAATCCATTATTACTTTCCTCCATTATTATTCTATAATTGCAACTGCGCAAATTCACGCAGTTGCAAAAAAGCTCAAATTAATCGATTCTACTTTGCGTCGTAAGCTGTCTTTGTACGATCTGCATTGTAGATGTAGAATCCCTTACCGCTCTTGCAGCCAAGGTTTCCGCCACGTACCATCTTACGAAGAAGCGGACATGCACGATACTTGCTATCACCTGTCTCAGCATAAAGTACATCCATAATTGCAAGACAAATATCCAAACCTATGAAATCACCTAACTCAAGTGGTCCCATTGGATGGTTCGCACCAAGCTTCATAGCGGAATCAATACCGGCTACATCAGAAACACCTTCCATCTTGATGAAAGCAGCTTCGTTAATCATAGGGATGAGAATTCTGTTTACTACAAAACCGGCAGCTTCGTTAACCTGTACAGGTGTCTTACCGATTTCCTCAGAAATCTTAATAATCTTCTCAACTGTCTCTGCAGGTGTGTTTACACCGGCAATAACCTCAACGAGCTTCATTCTGTCAGCAGGATTGAAGAAGTGCATACCAATCATCGGACGTGTAAGACCATTACCAATCTCTGTAATAGAAAGTGAAGATGTGTTTGAAGCGAAGATACACTCCGGCTTACAAATCTTATCAAGCTCACCAAATGTTGTCTTCTTAACTTCCATATTCTCAAATGCAGCTTCTACGATCAAATCGCAATCTGCACAAAGATCTTCCTTAAGACCCGGAGTAATGCTGGCAAGAATACCATCAACCTGCTCCTGTGTCATTTTACCTTTTTCTACAAGCTTTGCATAACCTTTTGCAATCTTGTCCTTGCCGCCTTCAGCCCACTCCTGCTTAATATCGCAAAGAGCTACTGTGTAGCCGTCAACCATAGCAAATGCCTTAGCAATGCCCTGACCCATGGTACCTGCACCAATAACGCCAACTTTCATGTTAAAAAACCTCCTAAAATTAAATCATATTTGTACACACGAAGGATAGGACACCGTTTTTGATCCCCTATCCTATGTATGTTATGTTTATTTGTTCTGGAAAGGAACTACCTTAAGCTTCTTCTCTTTGTCTTTCTCTAAGAAGTTGCCCATACCGGCCTGCTGGTCAGCAGTTTCAAAACAATCGCCAAATAATTTCTCTTCGATTACGATGGCCTTGTCCATATCAACCTGCATACCTTCGTTGATTGCCTTCTTGCAGTTACGAACCGCAATCGGAGCATTCATAGCAATGCCTGCTGCCATCTTCTTCGCTGCTGCAAGAAGATTTGCCTGTGCACTGACTTCGTTACCTGCCTCATCTGTAGATGCAGAGTAAACTGCATTTACAAGACCTATACGATAAGCCTCATCAGCCTTAATATTACGAGCTGTATAAATCATCTGCTTTGCCATACCTTCGCCTACAAGACGGGCAAGTCTCTGTGTTCCACCAAAACCAGGTGTAATACCAAGACCAACCTCAGGCTGACCAAAAACTGCATTATCAGAGCAAAGTCTGATATCACAGCTCATAGAAATCTCACATCCTCCACCAAGTGCAAATCCGTTAATTGCTGCAATGACAGGGATTGGGAAAGTCTCAATCATACGAAATACATCGTTACCCTTTTTACCGAATGCTTCACCCTCTGCCTTCGTGAGTGTAGACATCTCTCCGATATCAGCACCTGCAACAAATGACTTCTCGCCCGCACCTGTTAAAACAAGTGCTCTTGTTGTATCAAGATCTACTGCCTTAAAAGTTGTTTCAAGCTCTTCAAGAACCTGGCTATTCAGCGCATTTAATGCCTTTGGTCTGTTGATTGTAATTACACCAACAAAACCTTCCTGCTCATAAGTAATAAACTCCATGTCTATCTCCTTGTTAATAAATATTAGTCTCTCTCAACGATAGTTGCACAGCCCATACCGCCACCGATACAGAGTGTAGCAAGACCCTTCTTAGCATCCTTTGCTTCCATCTCATGAAGAAGTGTAACAAGGATACGACAACCGGATGCTCCAACCGGATGTCCAAGTGCAATCGCACCGCCATTTGGATTGAGCTGCTTGTCAACATCAATACCAAGATCACGACCTACAGCGATTGACTGAGCAGCAAATGCCTCATTTGCCTCGATGATATCGAAATCTTCAATCTTCATGCCAGCCTTAGCCATAACCTTCTGTGTAGCAGGAACAGGACCGATACCCATAACCTCCGGACGGCAACCTGCAAGACCACCGGCTACCCATGTAGCCATAGGCTTAACACCAAGTTCCTTCGCCTTCTCTTCTGACATTACAACGATTGCAGCTGCACCATCGTTGATACCTGATGCATTACCGGCTGTAACGAAACCATCCTTATTGATTGGACGAAGCTTAGCAAGACCTTCCATTGTAGAACCTGCTCTTGGTCCCTCATCCTTAGCAAACTCAACATCCTGCTTCTTAACCTTAACTGTTACAGGAACAATTTCCTTATCAAAAGCGCCTGCTGCCTGAGCTGCCTCAGCCTTCTGCTGTGACTTAAGTGCGAACTCATCAAGCTCTTCTCTTGTGATTCCCCACTCACGGCAGATATTGTCAGCAGTTGTAATCATATGATAATCATTGAATGCATCCCAAAGAGCATCATTTACCATACAGTCCTTAATTACACCGTTGTTCATACGGTAACCAAAACGAGCCTTGTCAAGTGCGTAAGGAGCCATTGACATATTCTCCATACCACCGGCAACAACGATATCAGCCTCTCCTGCCATAATCATCTGTGCTGCCTGGTTAACACAGTTAAGACCTGAACCACAAACTACGTTCATAGTAACTGCAGGAACTTCATTTGGAAGACCAGCCTTAATAGATGCCTGACGAGCAACATTCTGACCTAAACCAGCCTGGATTACACAACCCATATATACCTGATCAACAGCCTCTGGTTCAACACCAGCTCTGTTTAATGCTTCCTTGATAACAATCGCACCGAGCTCTGCTGCAGGTGTATTGCTTAATGAACCACCCATAGTACCGATCGCTGTACGACATGCGCCTGCTAAAACTACTTTTCTTGACATAATTATTTAATCCTCCATTCTTTTTTTGCCGAGAATACTTAAGCCTCGACATGCTTAGCAACATATTAGCATACTTCCCAACGTTTCGCAATAAAAAGAAACCCTTACTTTTGTTTCTTTTTATGTACATTACGAATCGTTTTTTTGTTTTTTGAACCACGGGAAGCATTTGCATTCTTTTGATTTCCAAAGTTATTTTTTTCAGGATAGCCACTCTGCTTCGCCCCGTTCTTCCGAGATATCTGCCGCGGCCGAATCAGACAATGTTTCTCAAAGCCAATCAGATCGGTTCGTTTTGCAATCGTTAATGCCTCATATACAAGATCATAGTTTTTCGGATTACGATATTGTATAAGCGCCCTTTGCATTGCCTTTTCGTGCGGAGATTTCGGGACATAGACCGGTTGCATATTCCTTGGATCAACGCCGGTATAATACATACACGTTGAAATTGTCGATGGTGTCGGATAGAAATCCTGCACCTGCTCCGGCATATAGCCTAGATCTCGCAAATATTCAGCCAGCACAACCGCATCCTTCATTGTGGACCCCGGATGGGAAGACATAAGGTACGGAACCATGTACTGTTTCATACCCAGCTTGTCATTAATCATCTTGTATTTTTCACGAAATGCGTTAAATACTTTATTTTGAGGTTTGCCCATAAGCATAAGCACATTATCCGAAACATGCTCAGGCGCAACTTTAAGCTGACCGCTTACGTGATGCTTGCATAATTCATAAAAAAATGTATCGTCATCATCTGCCATCAGATAATCAAATCGAATGCCTGAGCGGACAAATACTTTTTTGACATTCGGCAATTCCCGAAGCTTGCGTAAGAGTGCAAGGTAATCAGAATGATCCACTTTAAGATTTGGACACGGCTTTGGAAATAAGCACTGTCGATTCACGCATGCGCCATGCGTTTTTTGCTTATCACAGGCTGTATGTCTGAAATTTGCCGTCGGACCGCCGACATCATGTATATAGCCCTTGAATTCCGGATCCCAAATCATCTGCTCCGCTTCTTTTATAATGGACTTATGACTGCGTGTCTGAATGATTCGTCCCTGATGGAATGTAAGTGCACAGAAGCTGCACCCACCAAAACAGCCTCGATTACTGACAAGCGAAAACTTGATTTCTGAAATTGCAGGGATACCGCCCTTCGAAATGTAGCTTGGATGATAGGTTCTTGTATAATCAAGCGAATACACCCGATCCATCTCCGCCTCCGTAAGCGGTGCCGCCGGCGGATTCTGAACAACATAGCAATGATTGTTATATTGTTCTATTAATATTTTCGCAGTATAATGATCCGTATTTTCGTACTGAATCTTGAAGCTCTTTGCATAGTTTATTTTGTCGGCACATAGCGCATCATAGCTTGGTAATATTATGGAATCCTCAATCTCCGGCATTTCCTTCGTTCGATATGCCGTTCCCTGAACATATGTAATATCATGCACATCAATACCTGCCGCAAGAGCCTCTGCAACCTCAATAATTGCCCTCTCGCCCATACCATATATCAGAATATCTGCCTGTGAATCAACTAACACCGAGTGTTTTAGTTTATTTGACCAGTAATCATAATGCGCAAGCCGACGAAGACTTGCTTCAATACCTCCGATAATAATAGGTACGTCCTTATATTTTCTTCGAATCAGATTGCAATACACAATTGTAGCATAATCCGGACGTTTGCCCATCTCTCCGCCCGGTGTATATGCATCTGTTGCACGTCGTTTTTTTGATACAGAATAATGATTCACCATGGAATCCATATTTCCTGCGCAAACCAAAAAGCCAAGACGCGGTCTGCCGTAAATGTTAATGCTCTCGGCATCCTTCCAGTCAGGCTGTGAAATGATTGCAACCTTGTATCCGTATAACTCCAACATTCTGCTTATGATTGCGTGACCAAAAGAAGGATGGTCAACATAAGCATCTCCGATAACATAAACGAAGTCCGCCCGGTCCCATCCTTTTTGCTGCATTTCCGCAGGATTTATTGGTAAAAATCTTTCATCGTATTCATAGTCAGAAATTTTCATAATTTTTCCTTATCTACTATTCACTGGTTCTTTTACGTACATTTTTGCGGTTCCCGCGCCGGTCGCAACCGCAAGTTCAGGATTTTCGACCACATATGCCTTAACGCCTACACGCTCCTCAATCAGCTTTGCCATGCCAAAAATCTTGCTTCCGCCACCGGTTAACACAATACCGTTCTCGGCAATATCCGCTACTAATTCGGCCGGTGTATTCTGGACCACATTACTAATCGTATCAATAATCATATCCGTCACTTCTCTGGTCGCTTCAATAATTTCCGAGGAGTGAACCGCTACCTTTGTAGGAAGTCCCCGAACCAACTCCTTGCCCTTCGCATATCCGATCGCATCTTTTTCTCTCGGATATACTGAGCCAATTTCCATCTTAAGTTCTTCACATGATGACGCACCAATCAGCACATTATGTCGTTTTCTCAAATAGCGTATAATTGCCTCATCAAAATCATCACCCGCAACCTTGATGGAACAGCTCTCATTAATACCACCCTTTGAAACAACCGCAATATCGGTTGTTCCACCGCCTATGTCAACAATCAAATGTCCTCTTGACGTATCAATGTTAAGCTTTGCACCAATTGCAGCGGCAAACGGCTCTTCCAATATGTAAACACGCTTTGCACCTGTACGATAAACAGCATCCTCAACCGCGCGCTTTTCCACTTCTGTTACACCACTCGGAACACAAACGCAAATATTCGGTCTGCCCCAGATTTTTCGCTTCTCTAACGCATTTTTTACATATGCCTTAATCATACGTTCTGTCAACGTATAATCTGAAATAACACCTTGTGAAATCGGTCGTACAACAGCAATCTCCTCCGGTGTTTTTCCCATCATTTTCTTTGCTTTGTTTCCTACTGCTATTATTTTCTTGCCCTTTACTTCGTAAGCAACTACAGATGGTTGATTTACTACAATCCCCTTGTCCTTTATGTAAATAACTGTATTTGAAGTTCCGAGACTGATACCTATATCAATATTTACCACAATTTTATCCCCTTGTTCATTCTGTTTGTATACTTCACAAAAATTGTTAAAACGCTTCATCAGCAATTCTTTTGATTGCACTGCCGGCA